>NZ_JBFAXU010000009.1:0-183444 GCF_040680975.1 Streptomyces sp. NPDC051921 | reverse complement strand
ACGGAACCCCCTGGGTCGCCGGGGACTTCAACGGCGACAAGAAAGCCGACCTCGCCACCGTCTGGAACAACGGCGGCTCCAACACCATAACGGTGAGCCTGTCGACCGGTTCAGGCTTCACACGCAGCCACTGGGCCACCAACGCAGGCGGCTGGATGGACACCACCAAATGGGCCGCCGGAGACTTCAACGGAGACGGGAGGAGCGACCTCTCCGCGTCCTGGGGCAACGGCGACACGTCCGCGGCCGGAGATTGCCGGCAGGCGGAGGAGCGGTACGCCGGCTATGTCGACAAGGTTCCCCGGACCGGCGCCGACGTCGTCAACGCCGAGCACGCGGTGCTCTACCTCGTGAACGCGGAGCGCTCGCAGCGTGGTCTGGCACCGCTCTGCTTCGACGACCAGCTCGCCCTCGCTGCGCGGGCGCACTCCGAGAACTGGGCGACGGCCCCGGACCGAAGCTGCCCGTCCAACCCGAACTGGTCCGGGTGCAGTCACTGGGATTCGCGAGCGGGATACTCCTGGCCTGAAAACCGCATCGCCAAGTCAGGCTACGGCGCGTACAGCGCGATGAGCGAGAACACCCAGAACGGCGGAGGGCAGAGCAGGGGCGACCAGGTCGTGCCCGCAGGATGGACCTGGGGCACCCCCAAGGCCGCCGTCTACTGGTGGATGAACCACGACCCCCAGAACAACTACGCCGGCAACGGGCATCGCCGAGCCATCCTCGACCCCCGGTTCACCGACGCGGGTCCCGGTGCCGGCCGCTACACCGATGGCGGGGGCAACAGCGCGGCGACCTTCACCTTGATGTTCGCCGCCCGCTGATCCCAGCGCGCTCGACGCCACGTCGGCCGTGGCGACCTCCGTGAGGTCGCCACGGCCGACCTGCGCCGTGCGCTCCCGAGCACACGGTTTCCGGGTGCCCGGCCGGCACGGGCGTCCGCGGGTCCGCGTGACGTCGGACGCCAACTCCTCGGCGGATCCCGTCGATCGGGCCGGGTCAGGGAGCGGTGCCGGATCCCGCGCTCCGGCACGACCGGGGCGGGACACCCCCTGGCCGCCGCCCGACCGGGCGCCCGGTCACCACCCCTGCTGCATCAGACGCACGCCCGCTGCGGCGGCCGGCGCCGCGGGGGCGGTCGGCTCGACGGGGGCGGTCGGCTCGACGGGGGCGGGCGCGGGCTCCCCCTGACCGGGTGGCGGCGAGACCAGCAGGTCGAGGACATCGGCGAGCACCGCGGACAGGTTGCCGAGGAGGCCCCCCTGCAGCCGCTGCCAGCCCTCGGCGTCCTCCTCGCCCACCGCGTACTTCCCGGTGTGCTTCAGGAGCACTTCGCCCACCTGGCGGTTCTGCTCCTCCGTCCGCTTCTCGTGCTCCGGGTTGTGGAGGAAGAAGTTGCGCAGTCCGTGCACTTCTCCCAACCGACCGTCCCACAGGGGTTCCACCAGTGCGGGCAGAGGGAGCTTCGCCACGTATTTCGGATCCGATTTGGGGAAGCGGACGGACTTGTGGATGCGCTCGTGGAACACCTTGTCGGCGGCCGCCAGCCACGCGGTGAAATCCATGTGGCTCAGGGCGATCCGGCGCAGCCGTTGCAGGTCGGCCGGCGGCGCCGCGTCGAACAGCGCGTACCCGAGCCGGGGCACCGATGCCGCGCAGATCTCCGAGTAGAGCCCGAGGACGGTCTCCACCCGCGTCTCCCAGAGCTCCCGTCGGGACGGGTCGACCGTCGTGCGACGGGCCGCGGCGGTGACCGCGCCCGGGTCGAGCTGCAGCGCGGGCAGCCGCCTCTGGGCCGGCGCGCCGACGGACCTGACGACGCCGCTGCCCAGCTCCGCGAAGTACTCCTCCAGGACCTCCACCCCGCCGATGCGGTGCCGGTCGCCGCCGGCGACGTCGACCAACTGCTGCAGCAGCTCGTGGTTGGGGATCAGATGCTGCGGCGGCTGGAGGCGGACCTTCTGCTGCTTGCAGTAGTCGTCCCACCAGCGGCCGAAGAGCGTCTGGTCGCTGATCCCCACCGCGTGGAGCCGGATCCCGAGCTCCGTGTGCAGTTCCTCCATCGTCGACACCGGGTCCTCCGTGCCCGCGACGGACTCGCCGCTGCGGTCCTCGCTCATCGGCGCCCAGTGCGCACCGTCGCTCACCAGGACGATGAGCTTGTCGTTGTCGGGGACACCGTGCCGGTAGAGCAGCTCCCCGGCCCGGTGCAGGGCCTTCCCGATGTCAGTGGGCTGGTCACCGTGCTTGAGCAGGGTGACGGCACCCCGCAACTGCTCCAGACTGCGGTCCCCGGGAGCGGTCGTCACCTCGGCCATGCCGTCCCGCCCGGGGAAGAGCACCTGCGTGGTGAGGTCGAACCGGACGAGGGCGAACCGGGTGACCAGTCCGTCGACCTGGGCCCGCGCGTCGATCATCGTGCGCAGGGCCCTCTTGAGTGCTTCCATCCGCGTGACCCGGAGGTCCTTGCGGATGCGGAAGCCCTCCCGTACGTCGGGGATGTCGTTGGCCCCCATGGAGCCGCTGCAGTCGGCCAGCACGACGATGTCGACGGCGCTCCGCACGCCCGGGGCGAACACGCCGATCCGCGTCTCCGAGCCGATGCTCAGCACTCCGTTCAGCGCCTGCCCGGACCGGTCGGTGACGGAACGCACCCGGAAGGGGTGCCCGCCGACGTCGATCCACTCGTCCGCCTGCCCCTGACCGTCCCCGTACGCGAAGACGTGACCCGACAGCAGCGGCGAGTTCTGTACGCGCCGGGTGGCCTCGTCCAGGGAGAGCTCGGCCGGTGACTCCAGCTCCACCGTCGCCGGCACGGCCGCCTCGACGGCACTCAGCTTCCACGGAGCGTCCGCCAGTCCGTACTCCAGGGCCAGCTGTTCCGGAACGACGAGCACGTCCTCGGGCAGTTCGGGCACGGGGACGAGCCGCACGGCCACGGAGCGGTCGGAACCGGCCCCGCGCGGCAGGAGCACACCCGCGGTCTCCGCCGGGAGCCGGCGCGCGGACAGGGCCAGCCGGTTGCCTGCCACGAGCCCCTGCCCGGTCGCCGTGATCAGCCGCGTGTTGTCCGGCGCAAAACCGGGGAGACTCATTCCCGCTCCAATTGGATGTTGATGCCGAGCCGCGTCCGCAGGTCCTTCACCACCGCGCCGCCGGTGCCGATGAACCGGCTGCGCATGTCCGGGGGGACCCGCACGAAGAGGATGTTGCTCTTGCGCCGGTAGTCGGAGAACGTCACGGCATCCGCGAGCTCGTGCTTCCCGGACTGCTGCAGCAGCGTGCGCAACCGTGCGAAGTGCCCGCGCCCCTCCTCGTGGCTGTCGCGGAAGCGCTGCACGTCCTCGCGCCGTGACGCGGCCTGTTCGTCGAGCAGGCGGAGGGCCGTCTGTACGAGGCCGCCGCCGTCCCGGGCGCCGCGGCGCCGCAGGTCGTCCTGGAGGCGTACGAACAGGGCGTCGACGGCTCCCATGTCGAGGACGCGCTGGCAGGTGTTGATGAAGATGTGCCGGACGATGCCGATCCGCGGCAGGAACGCCGCCCGGCGTCCGCCGTTGCGGTGACCGCGGCGGGCCTGGGACCGTGCCGCGGTACCCGCCACGACGAGGGCGACCAGGGCCTCGGGGGCGGAACCGCGCACGTCCTGGTGGTGCCGGCTGCACAGTGCGAGCCCCTTGCTGCGCGATCCGTAGATCTGCCACCGCATGACGTGCTCGCCGCAGACGCGGCGGCCGCAGGCGCTCCCGCCGTCGAGGGTGCGGTGCTCGCAGCGGACGTGCCCCGTGGCCGGGCAGCCGGGGCGTTCGCAGGCGGGGAAGCGGTCGGCGTGGCAGTCCACGCAGTACGCCAGGGCGGCGTCCCCGGGGTGCGGCACGAGGTGGTCGGCACACCATGCCCGCCCCGAACGGCAGCGCGGGCCCGCGCACCAGCTGCGGGCCGGCTGCCCGCACCGGCAGGTGGGGACGTGCCGGGCGCAGGAGGCCCGCAGGCCGCCCTCCAGGAAGACCGCGTGGGCGTCGCACACCCGGCCCGGCTTCTCGCCGGTGCCGCAGCCGGTGCAGATGAACGGGGCATAGGTGGTCGCCCCGGAGGCCCGGCAGGTGTCGCAGGGGTACCTGACCCGCGGCGGCTCCAGGACTCCCCGTACGGCGAAGGGCGTCGCCGCGCTGAAGGGCACGGGTGCCGTGGCCGGGCTGAGGAACCAGACCCCGACCTCTCCCTCCTCGCCGAGGTCGAGCCGCACCCGAGGCCCCGAGCGGGGGTCGACCTGGACGAGCACGGGCTCCAGCCGCTCCCACAGCTCGACGTAGCCGTCGGGCGACCCGGGCACCTTCCGGTGGGCCCGCAGGTCCAGCATGACGGGCACGGCCAACTCGCCGTGTGCCGTGGTCATCGGGTGGCCTCCTCGGCGGTGTCGGTGCTGTCGTTCCCCGCCGGTGCGACCAGCAGGAGCTCCACGGTGCCGCGGCGTTCCTTCGCCTTTCCGGTGTACGAGGTGTCGGTGAGCAGGACGGATCTGACACCGCCCGGTGGCCGGCCGAGCGCGCGAAGCCCTGCGCGGACCCGCGGACGATCGGCTTCGGGCACGTCCCAGTGCAGGAGCGCGAGTCCCGACTCTCCCGCGCTGCTCAGCGCGCGACCGGCCGCCGGTTCGTCCCACGACGACAACGGGCCGTCACAGCTGACCTGCTGGGCTCGCCGCGGGCGCAGCACCCGCCGCAGGGCTTTCGCCTCCTCCCGGTCCCGCTGCCGCAAGGGCCGGGTGAGGTCGTGGACCGTGGCCGAACGGCAGTACGCGCGCAGCGCGTCGACGATCTCGTCGGGCGTCCGGCCGTCACCCGCCACCACGTCGAGGAGGCGCTCCGCGGACAGGCCGGCGTCCGGTCCGCCGCGCCGGTCCGCACGCGGGGCCGGGCGGCCGGCAGCGGCGTCCGTCCGCCGCTGCCCCGGCGGGCGGCTCGTCCTCTGCCGGTCCGGCTCGGCACGCTTGGGTGCCAGCTGCTCGGCGAGCCAGACCCGGGCGGCCGAGGTGCTGCCCGCCGCACGGTGCAGGTTGGCGGCGCTGACGTGGTCCTCGATCAGCCACTCGGGTGACCGCAGTCCCTGGGCCAGTCGGTCGGCCGCGAGCAGGCCGCTGTCCTGCGCGTGCCACCTGGCGAGAAGGTCGTTCTCGTTGCGCACGAAGCCGTCGGAGGACGCGTCGGCGGCGAGCTCCAGGCCCAGGAAGAGCTGGGCGAGCTCGTCGGGGTGGGCGTCGAGCTGCCGGAAGTACGGCAGGAGTTCGGCGAGCATCGCCGAGGCCGCCCGTCGCGCGGTGACGGTCGCGGTCGTGGTCGTCCGAGCGCCGTTCTGCTTCGCCGGTCTGCCGGCCGACGCCCGCTGCTCGACGTCGAACTGTGCGGTCAGCCCGTGGGCAATGGCCCTGGAGCGATTGCGCTCGAGGACGGGCTGTGGGACGGAGCGCACCCGCTGGCCGGTCCGTTCCAGGTCCCGGACGCGCATGGCGATCGCCTGTGCGACGAGTGCGTGCGCCATGGCCGAGGAGACGGACATCTGGGCGTCGAGGAGTCGGAGGGCCACGTCGCCCTCGGCCGCCAGGCTCGCCTCGCCCAGCGGGTTGACGTCCATGGCCTCGAGCCGGGCCAGCCGTTCGTTGCGCCGCAGCCCGGCGCGTACCCGGTCGAGGTGCTGCGGGGAGAAGGAGGCGATGTAGTGGGTCGCGACCTGGTCGGTGGCGCGGGAGAGGCGGGCGGAACCCCGGGGCGAGGCCCCCGCGGGGCCGTGGAGCTGGCGTGCGGTCAGGGAGATCAGGGGCGGCGCGTACTCACGGAGCAGGTTGCAGAGCAGTTCGCGTTGTACGTCACTGACCACTTCGAGGGAGTGCAGGTCCGCGCACAGCCCACCCGCCGGATCGTCGCCCCCGCCGGGGACCCAGCCGCTCGGCACCAGGAGACCGCCGGCCTTCTGCGTCTCGCCGGCCACGACGGCGACGGCTTCGGCCAGTGCTCCGGCCACGGCCCTGCGCGTGGCCCGGTCGTGCAGCACGATCTGTCCCGTGTCGATCCAGACCGCGGCGGGGGCCCGGGGGACGCCACGCAGGGTCAAGGGCGCGCCGGTGGGCAGGACGGGTAACCGGGGCGGCTTGGCGAGCAGCCGTGCCGTGATCGCTGCCCGGGTCTCCAGGCCGTACCGGTCCCGGTCGCGAGACCTGCCGATCACCGTGTACCCCTTGGCCAGCCGCTGCCTCAGCGGCCCCGAACGGTAGAGCGTGACGAGCAAGGGAGATCAGTCCTCCGGCCTTCGAAGTTCGGCGGACGCGAGCCCGCGTACGGCGGGGATCGCGAGGAACAGCACGCCCGTCATCACCAGCGCCGCGAGCGTGCTGAACAACAGCGTCTTCGGCCCGGGCTCCCCCCACAGCGCGCCGGCCGCGTAGGCGACGGCGAACGGCAGGCCGATGGTGGACAGCAGCCCGACGGCCAGCCCGCTGCGCCGGGCCCGGGCGGTCTCCACGTAACGGGCGGCATCGGCGAGCGCGGTCCCGGCCTGTGCGAGGAGTCCGGGGAGCCGGTGCTGTTCCTGGAAGCGCTCCAGGAGCGTGTTGGCGTTGCCGTGCACGGTGATGTGGGAGGACCACAGCGCCCGCCGCAGTTCGATCTGCTTGCGCTCCAGGTCGAGCAGGCGCCGGGCCTCCCCCGGCGCCGCGGGCAGCCGGGCCAGGGCATTGGCCAGGAAGTTGACGCCCAGCACCTGCAGACGTCCGAGGAGGAAGGCGTCGAGGTAGACCGTGCGGACGAGCGTCGCGGCCGTGGGGTGGAAGCCGCTGTCGTCGCCCGGGTCCGGCGAGGTGCCGACGAAGGCCGCGCCGTCACGTAACACCAGCGCCTGCCAGTCCGCCGAGAGCCGGACCCTCCCGGCGAACAGCCCGTCGTCGTCCGGATCTGGCGGGAAGCGGTCGACCGGCGTGGCGGACGCCGACAACCACAGCCATTGGTCGCGGGCCCCCACCCCGCGTAGGCGGGCGGCATCACCTCGGGCGGGGCGCCGTCGTCGAAGGTGACGTGCGACAGGACCCATGCCTTGCGCTCGGATTCGAGGGGCCGGACCCCGGCGGGCAGCAGCGGCGCGTACTCGGCGCGCATCGACGTCAGGTCGCGCAAGCGCGGGAGGTCGCTCAGCGGATCACCCGACAGGCGTACGTGGAGGACGACGACGGCCCGTCGGGGCGCATCCGAGGCGAGGACGGGAGGCAGCCGCAGCATCTCCATCGCCTCGACCACCGGGGCCGCGGGTGTCCCGCCGGGACCGTGCGGGAGCGGGGCAACGGAACGGTGCCAGCGGGAAGGGCGGTTGTCCGTCCCGTAGAGGGACTCCGCGACGCGCGGCTCGAAGTACGTCATCCGCCGTTCCCGGTCGGCCACTCCGGCCGCCAGGCGCACCGGCAGGGGACCTTCCGCCCAGTCGGCCGCCGGTGGTCCGTCCGTCGGCGTCTCGACGTCGAAGACGACGCAGGCCGTCCCCCGTTGTACGGACATGTACCCCCCACCGTCGGTTCCGGTCCTGTGACGCATGCTACTGCCGTTCCCGCGCTCTGTTCTCAGGATCGGAACGGAGCCGGCCCACCGGAACCACTGCACCAACGTCCGTGTCGATCACCCGAGTTCAGGACCGCCCCACCTGCTCGCACCAGGCCGAGCGACCTCAGCGCGCGGCGCTGGGCCGGTGTAGGCCGGTCCGGCCGGCAGAGGTGCCGGACACCGCCCGTACCGCTCCTGACCTTGCCGTCGGTTCGTGGCGCTCGGTGCGGGGCCAGATGTTCTCCGAGCGGGGTTCCGCGTGCCCGGACGCCGGTCGGGTCGTTGGGCCGAGTGAGGGAACGGTCCCCGCGGAAGGAGAAGGACATGACAGGTGTCGAGCTGATCCTGGCGGCTTTGGCCACCGGTGCCGCCGCGGGTGTCTCGGAGTCGGCCGGCAGCGCGGTACGGGACGCGTATGCCGGTCTCCGGGACGCGCTGCGGCGTCGCAGGGTGGCGGAGGAGGATCGGGAGGACTCCGAGACGCGGGAGCTGCTGGAGGCCGAGGAGCTCGAACCGGGGCTGTGGGAGGCGCGGTTGCGGGAGCGACTGGTGGAGGCGGGCGCCGACCGGGACGAGGACGTCCTCGCCGCCGCCCGGCTCCTGCTGGAGCGGGCGGCCGGGGTCGACGCACGACCGGCGCGCTACGAGGTGCACGCCGATCAGGCCAGGGGCGTGCAGGTCGGGGACCACAACACGCAGACGAACACGTTCTCTTGACCGGTACCGCGGCCCCTCCGCCGGCCGGCGCGGCCGACGGCCCCCAGCGGTTCGGCCGGCCAGGGCCCGACATGCGTATCGACGCCTCGCACGCGCGAGGAGTGCAGTTGGGCGACGGGGGCGTCCAGACGAACGTCTTCGTCACCGTAGGGGCACCGGTCCGCTCCGCCTACCTGCACCAGGTGCGGACCATCGCACCTTCCGAACTGCTGGGCCGACGAGGCGAGTTGGAGGACCTGGCGGCTTTCTGCACGGATCCCGGAAACACCGGCTACCTGTGGTGGCGGGCGCCCGCGTGGGCGGGCAAGTCGGCCCTGATGGCGTGGTTCGTCCTGCACCCGCCGGCAGGCGCACGAGTGGTGAGCTTCTTCGTCACCGGGCGCTTCGCCGGCCACGGCGACCGGACCGGCTTCACCGACGTCGTGCTGGAGCAGCTGGCCGATCTGCTCGACCGGCCGCTGCCGGCCTATCTCTCCGAGGCCACGCGCGGCGCGCACCTCATCGCCCTGCTCACGGACGCCGCGGCGCTGTGCGAGGAGCGCGGGGACCGGTTGGTCCTTCTCGTCGACGGGCTCGACGAGGACCGCGGCGCCGCGCCGGGGCCGGAGGTCCACAGCATCGCCGCGCTCCTGCCGGCCACCCTGCCGCACGGACTGCGGGTCGTGGTCGCAAGCCGTCCCGATCCACCGCTCGCGGCCGACGTGCCGGACGATCATCCGCTGCGGAACGGAGACGTCCTCATCCGGGACCTCGCCCTGTCGCCGCACGCCCAGGTGGTACGCCGGGACGCCGAACGGGAGCTCAAGCGGCTGTTGCACGGTTCCCCGGAGGAACAGGACCTGTTGGGGCTCGTCACCGCGTCCGGTGGCGGGCTGCGAGCGGCCGACCTCGCGAAGCTGACGGGCCTTGACCTGTGGCGGGTCGACGAGCACCTCGGGACCGTGGCGGCCCGCACCTTCACCCGGCGCCGGGCTGCCGCGAGCGCCGTGGTGAACGCGGCCGACGGTGCGGCCCCGGACGCGTACCTGCTCGCGCACGAGGAGCTCCAGGTCGCGGCGAGCCGCTTCCTCGGGTCTCAGCTCGGCGCGTACCGGCAGCGGTTGTGTGCCTGGGCGGATTCGTACCGCGGGCGCGGCTGGCCGGAGGACACTCCCGACTACCTGCTGCGGGGCTACACCGCCATGCTCGCCGACAGCGGCATGGCCGCGGAGCTGGCGGCCTGCGCCACCGATCCCGCCCGCCACGCGCGGATGCTCGTCCGCACCGGAGGAGACGCGGCGGCGCTGGCCGAGATCGGCGCCGCCCAGGACGCGGCCCTCGCTCAGGAGACGCCGGACCTGTCGGCACTGGGCGTGCTGGCGGTGCATCACGGCGTGCTGGCCGCACGCAACGCGGCTCTGCCGGCGGTGTTGCCCCGCGTGTGGGCGGTACTCGGCGACTTCGCCCGAGCGGAAGCCCTGGCCGGTGCGGCCCCGGAGCCGCGCACCCGGGCCGCGCTGCTGACGGACCTCGTGGAGCGGGCGGCGCGTGCCGGAGAGCGTGCGCGCGCCGTGCGGCTCGCCGGCCGGGTGAGCGCGACGGCCCGGGGCATCGACAACGCCCATCTCCGGGGCAAGGCGTCGGTCGGCCTCGCGGGCGCGCTGGCTGCAGCCGGGCTGGTGGACGAGGCGACAGCGGTGGTCGGCGCGATCACGGACGAGGCGTGGCGCCGCGGCGCCGCCGGCGCCTGCGTCGAGGCGCTGGCGCGAACCGGACAGGACACGCCGCTCCGGACCCTGATCGCCGCGGTGGTCCGGCCCGAGGACCAGGAGGACGCCTGGCGGAGTGTGGCCGACGTGTGGGGCAGGCAGGGCCGCGTCGAGGAGACCGAGCGGGTCGCCGCTTCCCTCACGTCGCGGTCCCGGGCCTTCGCACTCGAGTCCGTGGTGGAGGCCCAGGCCGCGGCGGGCCGTTTCACGACCGCCGAGGCGACCGCAGCCGCCCTGCCGGACCCCTTCCTGAGCGAGCGGGCCCTCAAGCAGGTGGCCGTAGAGCTGGCCAGGGCCGGCCGGTACGACCGCGCCGAGGCGATCGTGGACCGGATCGGTGAGCCGATTCTGCGGAACGCGGGGCTGCAGCAGCTCGCGGCGATCGCGGCCGACGCGGTCGCGCGGAGCGGCACCGGGGCGGAGGAGCGGGCCCGGGCCACCCGGCTCTGGGCGCGCGCGTGCGCCATGGCCGACGCGCTGCCGGATGCCAAGTCGCGCGTACGAGAGTGGACCTACCTGGTGGAGCGGGCCGCGCCGGCGGGAGGCCCGGCGGAGGTGGGCCGTCTCGCCGATCGCGCCGAGGCGACGGCACGTACCCTCAAGAGGCGTTACGACGCGCCTTTCGCGCTGTCCCGGCTCGCGAAGGCGCTCGCTCGGGCCGGCGCCTACGACCGCGCCGAAGAGCTGATGCGAACGCTCTCCTCCTACACCGCCCAGGAGACGGCACGCGACCTCATCGAAGTGGCGGTCCGTGAGGGGCTGGACGTCCGCGCCGCGGCTCTCGTACGGTCCGGCGAAACCGCCGTCACACGGGACGAACTGCTGCTGGCCATGGTGCACGCGCTGCGCGCGGAGGGTCGGCTGACGCAGGCCCTGACCGCGGCCCGCACGCTCCGCTCGCCCCGGCGCCGGGCGGAGGGACTGGCGGGGCTGGCCCTGGCGCTCGCCGAGGGCGGCGAGCGCCGCGAGGCGGCGGAGCTGGCCGCCGAGGCGGAGCGAGAGGCGCGCTCCTTGGACGGTGGCGAGGAGGCCCGGTCTCTGGCCGCTCTGCTGCGTGCCCTCACGGTCGCCGGCGACAGGGCACGCGCCGGTGTCCTGGCGCAGCGGGCGGGCGCGGCGGACAGCCGGCTCGCCGAGGAACCCTCGTACACCAACGCTCTGCCCGAGCTGGTGGAGGCCCTCTACCGGGCGGCGGAGCTTCAGCCGGCGGCACGGCTCCTCCGAGAGGCGCGACCGGCGGTGCGGGCCGCCTGTCTGACGGCCCTCGTCGACGCGGCCGGGCGCGCGAGGCGTCCGGCGCACGTCACGGCGTTCGCCGCGAAGGCCCTCGTCGCCGCGGGGGCCGATCCTTCCGGCTCGGACTCGGCTGCGTACCAGTTGAGCCGACTCGCTCAGGCGCTGCATGCGGCCGGTTCGCCGCGGCGGGCCGAGGCCCTGCTGGCGGCGGTGAAGCACCCCGTCGCGCAGGTGAACGGCTGGCGGGCTCTGGTGATGGCGACGTCGCACGAGGATCACGCGCAATCGGATCGGCTCGCGGACAGGGCGGAGGCGGCGGCCGCCGACGCGACGCCCTCCAACGCCCTCGACGAAGCGCTGCTGCGGCTGGCCGAGGCGCTGGTTCGGGCCGGGTTGCACGAACGGGCCGAGCGCATCGCCCGCCCGCTCCTGCACCCGTACGCACGAGACGTCCCCACGACGGTGGGCATCCACGCTGCGGCGGCGCGGGGCGACCTGCTGGAGACCGCACGGCTCGCGGGCACGATGCAGTCGCCCGGTTGGCGGAGCCGCACGATGTCGCTGCTCGCGGCCAGGGCTGCGCGCGAAGGCGACGCCGCGGTGGCGCGCGAACTGCTCGGCGTGGCGGCGCGGGGGGTCGGACCGGAGGAGTGGCACGACTTCGTCGGTGGGGTCGCGGTCGCCATGGCGGCCGCCGGGGACCCGGACGCGGCCGTAGCCCTCGCCGAGAGTGTTCCGATCCCCGCGCAGAGGGCCTTGGTCCTCGTCGATGTTGCCCGGAAGCTGGAGTCCGCAAAGGCCCGGCCGCTCCTGGCACGCGCCCTCCGCGAGGGCGACTGGCGCCAGGGCGTGGGCGCCTTGGCGCGGGAATGGCCGGAGGCGGTAGCCGCGATGGCCGACGCGTTTCTCGAGGCGACGCGGTGAGGGGCCGGCGGTCTCGGTCTTCTGTGCCGGAGCTCGTGAATGGTGAACGGGTCCCGCTCAGTGCCGCTTGAACGGGTGAGGGCCTTCCGGCCATCGTTCGATCAAGGTCACGGCGGACCGGTGCGGCCACCTCACCAGGACGCGTCCGTTCCGTCCGGGTGCGCCGCGCTGGTCCGGCGCCGACCCGTGTCCCTCGTCGCCCCGGGCCGTCACCAGTGGCCAATGATGTGGGTGTTGTCCACGCCGGAGAGGAGGTACAAGTAGTATTCGCCGCCGCTCAGTTGGTAACCGGCACTGGTGGCCCCCTCGCAGGGAATCTCGAAGACGTCTCCGACTTTCCGGTCGACACCCCAGGTGACGTGGTAGAGCTGAGCACCCACGCTGTCGCCGTCACAGCTGGCGCCGATGATGACGCGGTGCTCGCCGGCCGGCAGATCCGCCTTGGGGGTGTACCCGTATTGGTTGAACCAGAAGTCGAATTCGGCGGCTGCCGGCCTGGGCGGTGCTGCGGGAGCCGCAGGGGCGTTGACGAGGCCGACAGCGAGAGCCGTGGCCGCGGCCACGAGAAAAGCGCGCACGGGTGCCTTTCCAAAGCGGGCGAGGAGGGGCGAGCAGCGACACGGTCGCGGCAGGTGGTCAGTCCTTAGCCGGTAATACGAGTGTTGTCGACCCCGGAAAGGAAGTAGAAGTAATAGAGGCCGCCACGCAGCCGGTAATTGACGTCCGTCGACCCCCCGCAGGGGATGACGAACGCGGATCCGACCTTGGAGTCGACGCCGAGTGCGGAGTGGTAGAGCTGACCGCCCACCGAGCCCCCGCCGTCACAGTCCGCAGAGAGCGAGTACCAGTGCTGGCCCGCCGGCAGTTCCATGGTGGGTGAGTAGCCGTACTGGTTGAACCAGAAATCGATGGCGGCGCGCCCTGCCCTTCCCGATGCGACGGCGTCGTCCACGGCGGGCGGAGCCGCAGCCGAGGCGGGGGAGAACGGGGCAAGAAGCAGGGCAGCGAGTGCGGTGCCGCAGGCAAGGAATCTGCGCATGCTGATCAAGCTAGCGGGGGCGCCCGGCGCGAGTGGGGCAGGAACCGGGGGCGTGCGGAAGCTTCCAAGGGGCGCGGCTGGCGCATTCACCGGCGGCTACTGAGGTTTTCGGGTTGTCGTCGGGTAGTGACGGTTCACGGTCCTTTCCCGGGGTGCCGGCATGGGCGTTCACCCGAATATCGGACGTGATGGAGAAAAACCGATCTCGCGGTAGGCGGTGGACCATACGCCTCGCGCATGCTGGCGAACGCGTTCTCCCAGTCCCTGCCCGGTCACACGACATCCCAGGGACCACACCGAGCCGGATCGGCGGTGGATGTGGCTCAGTGCCGCCGTGGCGTTTATTCACGTGAACTGTCCCTTTGGGGTGAACCAGCTTTCTCGACACATCGGCTGAGGTGAACCATGCGATAGAGCTGTACCTGTGCTCGAGGACGCACTGCGCCGGGGAGAACCTCGTCGCAGACCTGCTGAGGAGGCGTATGTCCACCTGCCCTGCAATCGCCCACCGCATCACCGCAGCCGCTCTTGCACTGACAGCCGCCCTGACTTCTGCGATGCTGCCCGGCACCGCAGAGGCTCGTGAAGCCGTAGACACGGTCCAAACCTTCCGCAGCCGGGCCACGTTCGCCTGCCTCGACGACAGCACCGCGCACGGGCTACGCACCACCCTCTGCTACGGCAACAGCCACCAAACGTGGACTGTGCATGTCTGGGCCGACGGGACCCGCCGGATGCAGAACCACGCCACTCGCCTGTGCCTGGCCGACTTCCCGGACGGCGATGCGTCCACCCAGCCCTGCGACGAGGGCAAGGATGAGAGCTGGATCGTCCACCGCTACCCGAACGGGGACATCGAGTTGAAGAACCAAAAGACCGGCCGGTGTCTCGACGACAGCACCGACCACGGACTGCGCACGTTCCCCTGCGGTACACACACAAGCCCGAGCCCCTACCAAACCTGGTTCTGAGTGGGTCACCGAGGTTTATCGTTCAATCAAGGACCGTCGGGCCTCACATGCTCACAACAAGCCGAGCTCCCGCAGCACGCGGCGCTGACTTGGTGCTGACTTGACCGGCCAGAAGATGTAACAGACACCGCCCGTACCGCTTCTGACCTTGCCGTTCGCGTCGTACCTCTTGGTCCGCAGCCAGATGTTCTCCCATTCGCGCCGCTGGTAGACCCGGCGGACGGCCGGGTTGCTGGGGGATGCGGGGTCGTTGGCGATCACGTCGCCGGAGGGCGTGAAGCCGATGACCGTCATGAGGTGGCCCGAGGTGCCGTATCCGGCGCCGGTCAGCTCCTCCTTGCGGAAGGACTGGGACGTTATGGCCGGGATGCCCGCCCGGACCAGGGTCTCCAGGTCGGTGAGGGAGCGGAGCCGGGTCACCACAGCGTTCATGTCCGGGTACGTGGCGGCGTAGGCGGCGTTGAAGGGCCAGTTCCCGCAGCCGGCGTACTGGTAGTCGTACGTGAAGCGGGCCGCGTGGCAGACCTGGGGGTCGGCGAACGCCGGGTTCACCCAGGCCAGGTCCTCGGCGGCGGGGGCGCGGCCCCAGTACTCGACGATCATCTGTGAGGACGTGGGGCTGCACCAGGCCTCGCCGCCGTTGTCGTACTCGGGGTACTGGCCGACGTGGGTGTTCTGCGAGTAGCGCGGCACGGTCAGCTCGTGGTCGGGCCCGGGCTCGGAGGCCGGCACGGTGAAGCGGTCCGGGATGTCGGACGCCATCGCGCCCAGCCGCCACACCGTGGGGGTGAGCGTCGTGCCGGGCGTGCGGTAGAGGGTGAGGCGCAGGCGGTACGCGAGCAGGCGGAGGCCGCTCGTCGCGTCGTCGATCGAGAAGGTGTCGGTCCAGATGGAGGCCTTGCCGTCGCTCTGGTCGTCGACGGAGGTGCGGCGGATGTCGGCGTCCCCGGCGGCCCAGCGACCCATGATGAACCAGGGGGTCTCGGTGCCGTCGCCGTACGTGCCGCGCAGTTCGACCTGGAGCCAGGTGCCGGGCGGGGTGTGGGCGTTCCAGGAGGCGATGACCTCGGTGGCGGGGACGGCGGAGGTGTGGGTGGGCGAGGTCCAGCTCGCGTGCTCCCAGGTGCTGGTCCGGCCGGTGTGCGGGTCGGCGTAGTCGGTGCGGCCCACGGGTGTGTCGATGACCAGTCCGGGGCGGTGGCCGGCGACCGCCCGGGTGCCGGCGGCGGTGCCGCAGCGCCAGTCGGTGTACGTGCTCCAGAACCGGTTGTCGACGAGACCGGGCGCCGGGGCGTGGTCGCGCCCGGTGTCGGTGGCGCAGGCCTCGGGCGGGGTGTCGGCGCAGGTCCCGGTGGTGGGCGCGGCGGTGGCGGGGGCGGCGGTCGCGGCGGTTCCCGCGGCCGCGGCGAGGGCCGCGGCGAGGACGGATCTGCGGGGAGTGGCAGGGGGCATGGGCGGTGACCCTCCAGTCGGCGGTGACGAACGGACGGGCTGCGACGCGCCCACTATCCCGGCTCGCGGACGCGTTCTGCCAGCGATTCGACACGTGCCGCCCGAGCAATATTGGTCTCCACCAGTGGCGCCGCCCGTCGCGCTGACCTGCGGCGGACCCTCAGGGGTCGGTCCCCTACCCTGGGGCCATGAGCGATCTCGACCGCGTGGCCACCGCCCTGCGCCGACTGCCGCCCTCCTGCGGCCCGGTGCGGCTCGTCGCGGTCGACGGGCACGCGGGCTCGGGCAAGTCCACGCTCGCCGCCCGGCTGGCCGCCGCCCTGGGCGGCGTCCCGGTCCTCCACCTCGACGACCTCGCCACGCACGAGGAGCTCTTCGAGTGGACCGGCCGGATGCTCGCCGAGGTGATCGGGCCGCTGTCCCGGGGGGAGACGGCGCTCTATCACCCGTACGACTGGAATCTGCGCGCCTTCGGTGCGGCGCGGCCGCTCGCACCGGCACCGGTGTTGATCGTGGAGGGCGTGGGGGCCGGGCGGCGGGAGCTGCGGCCGTTCCTCGCGGGGCTGCTGTGGATGGAGCGCGGCCCCGAGGACTCCTGGCTGCGCGGCCGACGCCGGGACGGGCCGGAGCAGGCCGCGTTCTGGGACGGATGGACGGTGGCGGAGACTCGCCATTTCTCCGCGGACCCCTCGCGCCCCTTCGCCGACGCTCTGGTACGCGAGCGAGGAGAGGGATACGAGTGGCTGCCCGGGCCCTCTGCGACAGCAGGCCCGAACCAGATCATCACCCAACGTGACGACTCCCCGGCCGCAAATTGAGCAGACGGGAGTCCACTTCCGCAAGTGCCTCAACTCGGCTTGACCCAAGGGGCGTACAGGTCTTACGTTCTCAATGTGCGGCTCTCCGGAGTCGCCGCGGACGCGAAGCCCCCGGTTGTTCCCCCGTGATCGGGGGCTTCGTTCCGCCCTCACGCTCACCGAGGGTCACCGACGGTGAGCCGACGACGGGCCGCGTCGATCACGGCCTTTCGCCTTCTTCTCCCTCATCACGCACGCCCTGCGCAGGTACGATGCCCCCGGTGCGGTCAATTCCCGTCCACGTGTAGACGGTTGTGGGGGACCCGATGGACTTCGGCACACAGGGCACGCATGCCCCCGCCGAGCTCGCCTGGCTGCGCGGAGTCGACGCCTACACGATGGGCGCCTATCCGCAGGCCGAGGAGGAGTTCCGTACGGCGGTGCGCATCGACCCCGGCATGGCCGACGGCTGGCTCGGTCTGCACGCGCTGCGGGTCGACACCACGACCGCGCTGCTGCGGATGTACCGCAATCGCGAGCGCTTCGGCGAACAGCGCACCCGGCACCGCAGGACGCTCAACTCCTGGTACTGGCTGGGCTGGTGGGTCCAGCCGGTGCTCGAGAGCCCGCGGGACCTGCTCCTCGCGCACGCCTCCCACTGGCTCGACGGACGCCACGTGCCCGAGCTCGACCGCGCGCTCGCCGGGCTCCCGCCCGTCGACGCCGACCCCCAGGTGCGCTTCCTGCACGCCTGCCGTTCGTACCTGGTGAAGGACTGGGAGCAGCTGGTGCGGCACACCGAGCCGCTGGTCGACGACCCCCTGCTCGGCATCGAGGCGGGGCTCTTCGGCGGCATGGCCCGGGTGCGCCTGGAGATGTACGGGCAGGCCGAGCCGCTGCTGGCGGCGGCGCTGATGCGCTGCCGCAGCGAGCAGCCGCAGCGCAAGGAGCTGCGCTACTGGCTGGCCAGGGCGCACGAGGGCACGGGCCGCACCGCCGCCGCACTCCCGCTGTACCGGGCGGTGCACCGGATCGACCCGGCCTTCATGGACACGGCGGCCCGGCTCGCCGCCATCGCCGAGTACGACGGCTTCGAGGGCCCGGACGACCCGGTCGGACTCGCCCCGGCGATGTACGGCGGGCTCGGCGGCCAGGACACGATCGACGGCGAGCGGCTCGACCCGGACGTCGCCGCCGGTGAGGGACTGATGGTCAAGCCCGGGGCCGTGACGCAGCCCGCCGCTCCGGAGCCGCCCGAGTTCGTACGCCAGAAGGCGGCGGTCCCGGCCCAGCCGGTGCCGCCCCGCTTCCCGGCCAGCCCCACCGACCCGGCGCTGCTCGCGGAGGCGCTCGCGGAGCTGGAGCGGATGGTCGGCATGGAGCCGGTCAAGCGGCAGGTCAAGGCACTGTCGGCGCAGTTGGAGATGGCCCGGCTCCGCGCCGGGCAGGGACTTCCCGTCCAGCCGCCGAAACGTCACTTTGTCTTCTCGGGTCCCTCGGGCACCGGGAAGACCACCGTGGCCCGCATCCTCGGCCGGGTCTTCTACGCGCTCGGCCTGCTCGGCGGCGACCATCTCGTGGAGGCGCAGCGGGCCGACCTGGTCGGCGAGTTCCTGGGGCAGACCGCCGTCAAGGCGAACGAGCTGATCGACTCGGCGATCGGCGGGGTGCTCTTCGTCGACGAGGCCTATTCGCTGTCCAACAGCGGCTACAGCAAGGGCGACGCCTACGGCGACGAGGCCCTCCAGGTCCTCCTCAAGCGCGCCGAGGACAACCGCGACCACCTGGTGGTGATCCTGGCCGGGTACCCGGAGGGCATGGACCGGCTCCTCGCCACCAACCCGGGGCTCTCCTCCCGCTTCACGACCCGCGTCGACTTCCCCTCGTACCGGCCGCTCGAACTCACCGCGATCGGCGAGGTCCTCGCCGCCGCGAACGGCGACGGCTGGGACGAGGAGTCGCTGGACGAGCTGCGCTCGATCAGCGCGCACGTCGTCGACCAGGGCTGGATCGACGAGCTCGGCAACGGGCGCTTCCTGCGCACCCTGTACGAGAAGTCCTGCGCGTACCGCGACCTGCGGCTCTCCGGCTACCTGGGGACCCCGGGCCGCGAGGACCTCGCCACCCTGCGCCTGCCGGACCTCATGCAGGCGTACGGCGAGGTCCTGTCTGGCCGCGGGCCGACGAACCGCGGCCCGCAGGAACCGCCGGGGATCTGAGCGCTCAGCCCGTCAGTGCCTCCGCCGGCCGTTCGGGCCTCGGCGGCGGGGCGATGCGGTGGGCGGGGTCGCGGACCTCGCCGACCAGCATCTCCAGGACGTCCTCCAGGGCGACCAGGCCGAGCACCCGGCCGGAGGCGTCCGACACCTGTGCCAGGTGGGTCGCGGCGCGGCGCATCACGGTGAGCGCGTCGTCGAGCGGCAGCTCGGCCCGCAGGGTGGCCATCGGGCGCCAGATCTGCTGGGGCACCGCCCGCTCGCGGTCCTCCAGGTCGAGGACGTCCTTCACGTGCACGAAGCCCATGAAGATGCCGCGACCCTCGCCGCGCACCGGGAAGCGGGAGTAGCCGGTCCGCACCGTCAGCTCCTCGATGGCGCGCGGGGTGACCGACGGCGGGACCGTGACCAGGGCGGACGAGGGGATGAGGACGTCCGTGACGGGGCGGGTGCCCAGCTCCAGGGCGTCCTCCAGACGCTCCTGCTCGACCGGGTCGAGCAGTCCGGCCTGGCCGGCGTCCTCGACGAGCCGGCCGAGCTGGGTGCTGGTGAAGACGGCCTCCACCTCGTCCTTCGGCTCGACCTTGAAGGCCCGCAGGACCAGGCGCGCGCAGCTGCCGAGCGCGCTGGTCACCGGTCGGCAGGCGCGGGCGAAGCCGACCAGACCGGGGCCGAGGGCGAGCGCGGTGCGCTCGGGGTCGGCCATGGCCAGGTTCTTGGGGACCATCTCGCCGATGACCAGGTGGAGGAAGACCACCGCGGCGAGCGCGAACACGTATCCGAGCGGGTGGATCAGGCCCTCCGGCACGCCCACGGCGTGGAAGACGGGTTCGAGCAGCCGGGCGACGGTCGGCTCGGCGACCGCGCCGAGGGTCAGCGAGGCGACGGTGATGCCGAACTGCGCGGCGGCCATCATCTGGGGCAGGTTCTCCAGGCCGTACAGGACCTGGCGGGCCCGTTTGCCGCCGAGTGGCTCGATCTGGCTGCGGCGTACGGAGACGAGCGCGAACTCGGCGCCGACGAAGAAGCCGTTGGCGAGCACCAGCAGGACGGCGAAGAGCAGGGGGAGCAGACTCATCGGGCCGCCTCCGCGGCGACGGGCACCGGGGCGGTGCGCACGATCCGCACCCGTTCGGCGCGGTAGCGGTCGACCTGGCGCACCGAGAGGCGCCAGCCGGGGAGTTCGGCCCGGTCGCCCGGGGCGGGGATCCGGCCGAGCAGATCGGCGACGAGCCCGGCGACCGTCTCGTACGGGCCGTCGGGCACGTCGAGTCCTATCCGGTGCAGGGTGTGGACCCGGCAGGAGCCGTCGGCCTCCCAGACCTGGGTGCCGTCCTCGGAGGGCACGGCCGCGAGTTCCGGCCGCTCGTCGGTGGCGGTGTCGTGCTCGTCGCGGACCTCGCCGACGAGCTCCTCGACGATGTCCTCCAGCGTGACGACGCCCGCGGTGCCGCCGTACTCGTCGACGACGACCGCGATCGGCTGCTCGCGGCGCAGCCGCTCCAGGAGGGCCTGGGCCGGCAGCGACTCGGGGACGAGGAGCGGCGGGACGGCGATCCGCCCCACGGGGACCCGGTGCCGCTCCTGCGGCACGACGGCGAGCGCGTCCTTGAGGTGGACCATGCCGACGATCTCGTCGATCCGCTCGCGGTAGACGGGGAACCGGGACAGGCCGGTGGCCCGGGTGAGGTTGAGGACGTCGGCCGCGGTGGCGTCCGACTGCAGGGCGCTCATCTTCACCCGCGGGGTCATGACCTGCTCGGCGGTGAGTCCGCCGAGCGACAGGGTCCGGACGAAGAGGTCGGCGGTGTCCTGTTCGAGGGCGCCGGCCTGGGCCGAGTGGCGGGCGAGGTGGACCAGCTCCCCCGGGGTGCGGACCGAGTCGAGCTCGTCGGCCGGCTCCACGCCGAACAGCCGGACGAGCCGGTTGGCGACGGTGTTCAGGAGGGTGATCACCGGCCGGAAGAGCGCGGAGAACACGTGCTGCGGTCCGGCGACGAAGCGGGCCACCTGGAGCGGCCGGGAGACCGCCCAGTTCTTGGGCACCAGTTCGCCGACCACCATCTGCACGGCGGAGGCCAGCAGCATGCCGACGGCCACGGCGATGCCGGAGACGGCCCCCTCGGGCAGTCCGGTCGCGGTGAGCGGGCCGTCGAGCAGCCCAGCGAGCGCGGGCTCGGCAAGCATGCCGGTCACGAGCGAGGTGATCGTGATGCCGAGCTGGGTGCCCGAGAGCTGGAAGGACAGCTCGCGCAGCGCCCTGACGACGGTGCGGGCCCGGCGGTCGCCTTCGGCGGCGGCCCGCTCGGCGTCGGCGCGTTCCACGGTGACGAGGCCGAACTCGGCGGCCACGAAGAATCCGTTGGCGAGGATCAGGAGGAAGGCTGCGGCGAGCAGCAGCAGGGAGACGATCATGCCGCCGCCTCGGGTGAGGGGGCGGCGCAGGTACTACCGGACGATCCGTCCATTGCTGGAGGGAGTCACTCCTCGGGTCGAAGGGCTGTCTCGCGGACCGCCGACGGGCGGCCCTGCACATGCGAGACGGTGGTGCCGCTCGGCACCACCGCCACAAGAGTAGTCACGCCCGCGCCTGCGCGGGCAGGGGGTCGGCCCCATATGGGGGACGGATCACGCTTCGTCCCGGGGCCCGGGATCAGCCCTGCTCCGCTCCGCTGCCCCGGCTGTCGGCGAGGCCGCGCAGCGCGCGGGCGTCCTGGATGGCCCGCTGCTTGGCGATTCCCGGCTGGATGCCGAGCACGGGCAGGCTGGTGCCGTCGCTCAGGTCGAGGAAGACCCAGGGGTCGCCGGGGCGCAGGTTGACCCGCAGGATCTCGGCCCACGCCAGTCGGCGCGTCCGGGTGATGTTGACGACGGTCACGCCCTGCTCGTCGGCGACGACCTTGGGGCGGGCGAGCAGCACCAGGACGCCGAGGAAGAGCGTGGCGGTGAAGACGAAGCTGGCCCGCTCCCCCGGCCCGAGCTTCTCCAGCATCATCCCGACGGTCGTGATGACGACGAACATCGTCACTCCGGCGGTCAGCAGGACGGCCCGGGTGCGGGCCGGCCGGAAGGTGACCGGGAGGGCGGGAGCGGTGGACTCGGGCATGGGGTGTTCCTACCGGGTGGTGCGTCGGAGCGGGCGGCTGGTCAGAGGCGGCAGGCGTGGATGGCCGTGGTGAGGATGGCGCGGGCGCCCAGCTCGTACAGGTCGTCCATGACCTTCTGCGCCTCCTTGGCGGGGACCATGGCGCGGACGGCGACCCAGCCCTCGTTGTGCAGCGGCGAGACGGTGGGCGACTCCAGGCCGGGGGTGAGCGCGACGGCCTGCTCCAGGTGCTCGGCGCGGCAGTCGTAGTCCATCATCACGTACGACCGGGCGACCAGGACGCCCTGGAGACGGCGCAGGAACTGCTGGACCTTGGGCTCGTCGGCCGGGGCGCCGGTGCGGCGGATGACGGTGGCCTCGGAGGTGAGGATCGGCTCGCCGATGACCTCGAGACCGGCGTTGCGCAGGCTGGTGCCGGTCTCCACCACGTCGGCGATGATCTGGGCGACGCCCAGCTGGATCGCGGTCTCGACGGCGCCGTCGAGGTGCACGACGGAGGCGTCGACGCCCTGCTCGGCGAGGTGCTTGGCGACGATGCCCTCGTAGGAGGTGGCGATCGTCATCCCGTGGAAGTCCTCGGGGCCGTTCGCGGTGCCGGGCCGGGTGGCGTAGCGGAAGGTGGAGCGGCCGAAGTTCAGCGGCAGGATCTCCTCGGCGTTGGCGCCGGAGTCCAGGAGCAGGTCGCGGCCGGTGATGCCGATGTCGAGCCGGCCGGACGCCACGTAGATCGCGATGTCCTTGGGACGCAGGTAGAAGAACTCCACCTCGTTGTCCGGGTCGACGGTGACGAGCTCCTTGGACTCCTTGCGCTGCCGGTAGCCCGCCTCATGGAGCATCTCCATCGCAGGTCCGGAGAGAGAACCCTTGTTGGGGACGGCGATGCGCAGCATGGGGTGGGCTTCCTTTGCCTCAGGAGTTGCTGGGGTGTTCGGTGCTCGGTGTTCGGTTCGTGCTCAGAGGTGGGCGTAGACGTCGTCGAGCGAGATCCCGCGGGCGACCATCATCACCTGGACGTGGTACAGCAGCTGCGAGATCTCCTCGGCGGCCGCCTCCTTGCCCTCGTACTCGGCGGCCATCCAGACCTCTGCGGCCTCCTCGACGACCTTCTTGCCGATGGCATGGACACCCTTGCCGACCAGTTCCGCGGTGCGGGAGGTCGCCGGGTCGCCGGTCTCGGCCTTGAGCGTGAGCTCGGCGAAGAGCTCTTCGAAGGTTTTGTTCGCCATGATGTCCTAAGAGTACGGGGTGTGAGTTGCCGGGTGCTCAGCGCCTCCAACAGGTGGACGGAGGGCGGGCGGCACTCAGCGCCAGGGTTCGCTGACGGTCCGCAGGGTGGTCGCGGTGGCGACGGCGGCGGTGACGGCCTCGTGGCCCTTGTCCTCGCGGGAGCCTTCCAGACCGGCGCGGTCCAGGGCCTGCTCCTCGTTGTCGACGGTCAGGACGCCGAACCCGACGGGTACGCCGGTGTCGATCGAGACCTGGGTGAGGCCGTGGGTGACGCCCTGGCACACGTACTCGAAGTGCGGCGTTCCGCCGCGGATGACGACGCCGAGCGCCACGATGGCATCGTAGCCGCGCCCGGCGAGCACCTTCGCCACGACCGGGAGCTCGAAGCTGCCGGGGACGCGGAGCAGGGTGGGCTCCTCGATGCCGAGCTCGCTCAGGGCGCGCAGGGCGCCGTCGACGAGGCCGTCCATGATCTTCTCGTGCCACTGGGCAGCGATGACCGCGACGCGGAGGTCGCCGCAGTTCTTCACGCTGAGGACGGGTGCGCCCTTGCCGCTCATGTTTCTCCTTGCCGGTGTACGTACGCGATACAGAGGATGACGGGATACGGGATCACTGGTTGCCGCAGGTGCCGGCCGGGGTCCCGTCCAGCCAGGGCAGGTCGTGGCCCATGCGGTCCCGCTTGGTGCGCAGGTAGCGGAGGTTGTGCTCGCCCGCCTGGACCGGCATGGGCTCGCGGCCCTCGACGGTCAGGCCGTGCCGGGTGAGCGCGTCGACCTTGTCGGGGTTGTTGGTCATGAGCCGCAGGCTGCGGACCCCGAGGTCGTCGAGGATCTGCGCGCCGGCCGCGTAGTCGCGGGCGTCGGCGGGCAGGCCCAGCTCCAGGTTGGCGTCGAGGGTGTCGCGGCCGCGCTCCTGGAGCTCGTACGCGCGCAGCTTCGACAGCAGGCCGATGCCGCGGCCTTCGTGGCCCCGGAGGTAGACGACGACTCCGCGGCCGGCCTCGGTGATGCGGTCCATGGAGGCTTCCAGCTGGGGGCCGCAGTCGCAGCGCAGGGAGTGGAAGACGTCGCCGGTGAGGCACTCGGAGTGGACGCGGACGAGGACGTCACGGCCGTCGCCGATCTCACCGTGGACGAGGGCGACGTGCTCGACGCCGTCGACGGTGGAGCGGTAGCCGTACGCGGTGAACTCGCCGTGCCGGGTGGGCAGGTGGACCTCGGCCTCGCGGCGGACGGTCGGCTCGGCGCTGCGCCGGTAGGCGATCAGGTCCTCGATGGAGATGATCGTCAGACCGTGCTTGCGGGCGAACGGGATCAGCTCGGGCAGTCGCAGCATGACACCGTCCTCGCCGGCGATCTCGACGATCGCGCCGGCCGGGCGGAGTCCGGCGAGGCGGGCGAGGTCGACGGCGGCCTCGGTGTGTCCGTTGCGGGCCAGGACGCCGCCGGGCTTGGCGCGCAGCGGGAAGATGTGGCCGGGGCGGACGAAGTCGCCGGGCTCGTGCGCGCCGCCGGCGAGCATGCGCAGGGTGGTGGCGCGGTCGGCGGCGGAGATGCCGGTGGTGACGCCGTGGGCGGCGCTCGCGTCGACGGAGACCGTGAAGGCCGTCTTCATGGACTCGGTGTTGTCGTCGACCATCTGAGGCAGCTGGAGGCGCTCCAGCTCGTCGCCCTCCATGGGGGCGCAGATCAGGCCGCGGCACTCGCTCATCATGAAGGCGACGACCTCGGGGGTGGCCTTCTCGGCGGCGATGACGAGGTCGCCCTCGTTCTCGCGGTCCTCGTCGTCCACGACGACGACGGGGCGCCCGGCGGCGATGTCCGCGATGGCCTGCTCGACGGGGTCGAGGACGAGGTCCGTGGCGTCCCACAGCCGGTTCTGGGGGGCCTCGCGGAGCGCGTCCGGCAGGGCGGTGGTGTGCGAGGGGCGGGCACTCATGCGTGAGCTCCTTCCAGAGCGGCGGGGGCGGCGGCGCGGGACCGGAGCCACCAGTCGCGCATGCCCCAGATGACGAGGGCGAAGTAGATGACGTAGACCAGGCCGGAGAAGGCGAGGTCGCTCTTGAAGGCCAGGGGGACGCCGACGAGGTCGACGAGGAGCCAGGCGAACCAGAACTCGACCAGGCCGCGGGCCTGGGCGATCATCGCGACCAGGGTGCCGACGAAGATGTACGCGTCGGCCCAGGGGCTCCACGAGAGCGACGGGTAGAGGGTGAAGAGGCCGCCGACGGCGAGGGTGCCGAGGGCTGCGCCGGCCAAGAGCAGTCCGCGCTCCTTCCAGCTGGCGAAGCGGACGGCGATGGAGCCGTCCTGGGCCTGCTGCCTGCCGCGGTTCCACTGCCACCAGCCCCAGGCGGCGACGCCGATGACGAGGAGCTGCTTGCCGACGCCGCCGGCGAGGTGGGCGGAGGCGTAGGCGCCGACGAGGATCAGGCCGGAGAGCAGCTGGGCGGGCCAGGTGAGGATGGAGCGGCGCCAGCCGAGGGCCAGGGCGATCAGACCGATCGTGTTGCCGATCATGTCGGACCACATGATGTGCTGGCCGAAGACGGTGAACGCCTCGGAGTTGAGCCAGTTCACTTGACGGTCTCCTGTGCGTTCGGGCCGAGCAGCCGCTCGACGTACTTGGCGATGACGTCCACCTCGAGGTTGACCGGGGCGCCGGGCTGCTTGAGGCCGAGCGTGGTCAGGGCGAGGGTGGTGGGGATGAGGCTGATGGTGAACCAGTCGTCCCCGACCTCGACGACGGTGAGGCTGACGCCGTCGACCGTGATGGAGCCCTTCTCGACGACGTAGCGGGCGAGCTGGGCGGGCAGGCCGACCTTGACGATCTCCCAGTGCTCGGAGGGCTCGCGCTCCAGGATGGTGCCGGTGCCGTCCACGTGGCCCTGGACGATGTGTCCGCCGAGGCGCCCGCCGACGGCCATGGGCCGCTCCAGGTTGACGCGCGAGCCGACCTCCAGGGCGCCCAGCGAGGAGCGCTTGAGGGTCTCGGCCATCACGTCGGCGGTGAACTCGCCGTCGCCGAACTCGACGACCGTGAGGCAGACGCCGTTGACGGCGATCGAGTCGCCGTGCTGGGCGCCTTCGGTGACCACGGGGCCGCGCAGGCGGAAACGGGAGGCGTCCTCCAGCTGCTCGACGGCGACGACCTCGCCCAGCTCTTCGACGATTCCGGTGAACACGGTCAGGCTCCCTTGGTGGTCGGGACGGCGGTGATGCGGAGATCGGATCCGATGCGCTCGGTCTCGGTGACGTCGAGGCGCAGCGCGTCGGTGATCGTGGTGATCCCGGCGTCGGCGAGGGCCTGCGGGCCGGCGCCGAGGAGGACCGGTGCGAGGTAGCCGACCACCTGGTCGACGGCGCCCGCGGCGACGAAGGAGCCCGCGAGCGTGGGGCCGCCTTCGAGGAGGACGGAGCGGACGCCCCGTGCGTACAGCCGGTCGAGGAGCTCGGTCACGTCGATCCGGCCGTGGCGCAGGGGCAGTCGGAGCAGTTCGACGCCGGGCAGGTGCCCGGTGTCGGCGTCCTCGCCGACGACCAGCAGGGTCGGCGCGGCGTCGTCGAGGAGGCGGGCGGTGGGGCGGATCGTGGCGCGCGTGTCGACGGCGACCCGCAGCGGCTGGACGGCTCCTTCGATGCCGCGGACCGCGAGGTGCGGGTCGTCCGCGCGCAGGGTGCCGCCGCCGACGAGGACGGCGTCGGCCTCGGCGCGCAGCCGGTGCACGTCGGCGCGGGAGTCGGCGGAGCTGATCCAGCGGGAGGTGCCGTCGGCGGCGGCGATCCGGCCGTCGAGGGTGGCGGCGTACTTCCAGCGGACGAAGGGGCGGCCGCGGCGGACGGAGGTGAGCCAGGCGATGTTGCCGGTCTCGGCCTCGTCCTCCAGGAGGCCCTGCTCGACCTCGACCCCGGCCGCGCGCAGCGTGTCCGCACCGCCCGTGGCCTGCGGGTTCGGGTCGGCGACCGCGTAGACGACGCGGGCGATGCCGGCCTCCAGGAGGGCCTGGGCGCAGGGGCCGGTGCGGCCGGTGTGGTTGCAGGGCTCGAGCGTGACGTACGCGGTGCCGCCGCGGGCCAGGACCCCGGCCTCGCGCAGGGCGTGGACCTCGGCGTGCGGGCCGCCGGCGCGCTGGTGGTGGCCCTCGCCGACCTGGTGGCCGGAGGCGTCGGTGATGACGCAGCCGACGACGGGGTTGGGGCTGGTCGAGCCGAGACCGCCGGCGGCGAGCGCGATCGCGCGTCGCATGGCGGTGATGTCGGCCTGGGTGGCCACCGGGTCCTCCTGCCTCTTCGGGCACGGACTCCGGGGCCTGTCGATGACGACAGAGAGCGGATACGACGGCTTCGCACAAGGT
Organism: Streptomyces sp. NPDC051921; assembly: GCF_040680975.1. Classification (NCBI taxonomy): domain Bacteria; kingdom Bacillati; phylum Actinomycetota; class Actinomycetes; order Kitasatosporales; family Streptomycetaceae; genus Streptomyces; species Streptomyces sp. NPDC051921. Next base: position 156,074 of record NZ_JBFAXU010000009.1, on the reverse strand, counting down.
GCGCCGAAGCCGAGAGCCCTCCGGTGCGCCCCTCCCGCGTACGGGTGCGGCGACCAGCGGACGTACGGCCGGCTCACCCCTGCAGAGGGGTCACCCGCCGCGCACTGCCTCCCATCCGGACTTTCACCGTCGGTCCAGGAATCTCACCTGGTCAACCGGCCGCTGGCTGCGGACGGGTCGCGGACTATACCGCCGGTTCGGAATTACACCGACCCCGGAGTGCGCTGCTGCTGATACAGGGCCAGTGTGCCACGACCGGGGACCGGCCATACGGGTGAGGCCCTGTGGGCTGGCTCACAGCCCGCGCCCACCCTCCCACGGAACTCCCCTTTGGTCCAGACCTATTGACGCACTGGTCTAGTCCTCTTAATCTCCGTGTCACCTCCGAGGTACGGCCCGCCGGTGTGCGCACTCCACGGGCCCGACACGACCCACCCCCTTGTTCGTTGTGTTCTGCCGACCTCCCCTGGAGGAACCGAACGTGCTGTCCCCCACGAAGAAGAGAGCGAGCCTGCTCGCGTCCGGCGCGGCCGTCGCCGGGCTGCTGATCAGCTCCCTCGCCGCCGGCGGCGTCTCGTACGCGGCCGACAACGAGTCCTGTCGTCCCGACGGGCTCTACAAGACCCCCGGCGTCGACGTCCCGTACTGCGCGGTCTACGACGCCGAGGGCCGCGAGAAAATGGGCGCGGACCACCAGCGCCGGGTCATCGGCTACTTCACCGGCTGGCGCACGGGGAAGAACGGCGAGCCCGCCTACCTCGCCAAGGACATCCCGTGGGACAAGATCACCCACATCAACTACGCCTTCGGTCACGTCGGCGGCGACAACAAGCTGTCCGTGGGCACGGACGGCCCGGACAACGCGGCCACCGGGATGACCTGGCCCGGTGTCGCGGGCGCCGAGATGGATCCGGCGTACGCCTACAAGGGCCATTTCAACCTGCTCAACAAGTTCAAGAAGCAGCACCCGAACGTCAAGACGCTGATCTCGGTCGGCGGCTGGGCGGAGACCGGCGGCTACTTCGACGACAACGGCAGCCGGGTGAACTCCGGCGGCTTCTACTCGATGGCGACCAACGCCGACGGGTCGGTCAACCAGGCGGGGATCGACACGTTCTCCACCTCGGCCGTCGACTTCATCCGGAAGTACGGCTTCAACGGCGTCGACATCGACTACGAGTACCCGACGACGATGAAGGACGCCGGCAACCCGCTCGACTGGCAGCTCGCCAACGCGCGCCGGGCCGGTCTCGTCCAGGGCTACGCGGCCCTGATGAAGTCCCTGCGCGAGAAGCTGGACCGGGCCGGCGCCACCGACGGCAAGCACTACATGCTGACCGTCGCCGCCCCCTCCTCCGGCTACCTGCTGCGCGGCATGGAGACCTTCCAGATGCAGAAGTATCTGGACTACGTCAACATCATGTCCTACGACCTGCACGGCGCCTGGAACGAGTACGTCGGCCCGAACGCCTCGCTCTTCGACGACGGCAAGGACGCCGAGCTCGCCGCCGCCAACGTCTACGGCTCCTCGCAGTACGGCGGCATCGGCTACCTCAACACCGACTGGGCCTACCACTACTTCCGCGGCTCGATGCCGGCCGGCCGGATCAACATCGGCCTGCCCTACTACACCCGCGGCCACAAGAACGTGCAGGGCGGCACCGACGGCCTGTGGGGCAAGGCCGCCGCGACCACCTGCCCGGCCGGCGCCGGTCTGACCAAGTGCGGTGACGGTGCCGTCGGCATCGACAACCTGTGGCACGACAAGGACACCAACGGGCAGGAGTCGCCCGCCGGCTCCAACCCGATGTGGCACGCCAAGAACCTGGAGAAGGGGATCGTCGGCGACTACGTCACCCAGTACGGCTTCCCCGCGAACACCACGCTGACCGGCACCTACGCCCGCAAGTACGACGCGACCCTGGTCGCCCCGTGGCTGTGGAACGCCCAGAAGAAGGTCTTCCTCTCCACCGAGGACGAGCAGTCCGTGGCCGCCAAGGCCGACTACGTGGTCGACCGCGGCATCGGCGGCACGATGGTCTGGGAGATGGCCGGCGACTACGCCTGGAACGCCGCCAAGGGCCAGTACGAGATGGGCTCGACGCTCACCTCGCTGATGTACGACAAGTTCAAGACGGCCACCCCGTACGGCGCGAAGAAGTCGAACAAGGCGCTGCCGGCGCAGGCCGTGAACGTGGGCGTGGAGTTCACCGAGTTCAAGCTGGGCGACTCCAACTACCCGATCACCCCGAAGATCAAGATCACCAACAACACCGCCGGCACGCTGCCGGGCGGCACCGAGTTCCAGTTCGACTACGCGACCTCGGCCCCGGGCAACGCCTCCGACCAGTCCGGGTTCGGCACCAAGGTGATCAGCAGCGATCACACGGGCAGCAACGTGGGCGGCCTGAAGGGCGACTTCCACCGGGTCTCCCTGAAGCTCCCGGCCTGGCAGTCGCTCGCCCCGGGCGCGAGCGTCGACCTGGCGTTCAACTACTACCTGCCGGTCTCGACCCCCTCCAACTGGACGGTGACGATCAACGGCACGGCGTACGCCCTCGCCGGCGACCTGGCGCGCGGCACGACGGTGGTGGAGCCGGGCACGACCACCCCGCCGACGACGCCGCCCACCACCCCGCCGACGACTTCCCCGACCACTCCGCCCACGACCCCGCCGACGACGCCGCCCACGGGCTGCACCGCCCCGGCGTACGTGGCCGGCCAGGTCTACACCGGCGGCACGCTCGTCTCGCACAAGGGCCACACCTGGAAGGCCCAGTGGTGGACCCAGAACGAGGAGCCAGGCACGACCGGCGACTGGGGCGTCTGGAAGGACCAGGGCGCCTGCTGACCGACTGACCCGCACGGTCCCCCGGCGGCGGTCTCACGGCCCTTGCCGCCGCCGGGTCCCACCCCGCCCGCGCCGCGCCCCCTCTCCGGGGCGCGGCGCGGGCGCGTTCCGGGCGCGGCCGCGTCCCGGGGCAGCGGGGCGGCTGCGTCCCGAGGGGCGGCGCGGCCGCGTCCTGCGGCCGGCTCGGCTGCGTCCCGGGCCGCGGTCAGGGACCGAAGAGGGGCGCTGTCAGGGGAACAGCTCGTCCTGAGCCGCGTCCCGGGCGCGCAGCAGGGCGCCGCGCAGCACCGCCGCGTCGCCCAGGGTGGTGGCGCGGACCTCGGTGCGCAGGGGGTAGAGCGTGGCGAGGGTGGCCTCGACCCGGGCGGCGAGCTCCGGGCCGCCCTGGTGACCGGTCTCGCCGGCCAGGACCACGCAGCCCGGGTCCAGGACGGCGGCCACCGCCGCCGCGCCGACGGCCAGGCGTTGGGCGAGGGCGTCGAGGAAGGGTCCGTGGCCGGAGGCGAGCGCCGTGGCCGGGGTGAGGCCGTGGGCTACGGCCAGGGCCTCGACGGCGGCGACACAGGCGAGCTCGTGGAAACCCCCGTCGCAGCCGGAGGCCGACGGCAGCCCCGAACTGCCGGGGACGGGCAGGAAGCCGATCTCGCCGGCGCCGCCGGAGGCCCCGCGGCGCAGTCTGCCGTCGAGGACGACCGCCGCTCCGACGCCCTGGCCGAGCCAGAGGAGGACGAAGTCGTCGCGGTCGCTGGCCGCGCCCTCGCGCAGTTCGGCGACGGCGGCGAGGTTGGTCTCGTTCTCGACCAGGACGTGCGCGGGGAGCCGCTCCTGGAGGACGCCGATGAGCCGGCGGTGCCAGGCGGGCAGTCCGGTGGAGTCGCGCAGTTCGCCGCTGGCGGGGTCGATGAGACCGGGCGCGCCGACGGCCACGGTGTGGAGCCGGTCGACGCCGGCCTCCTTCGCCGTCCTCTCCAGGAGCGCGACGGCCTTCTCCACTGCGGGGCCGGTGCCGCCGTCGGCGCCGACGTGCGCCGCCGCCTCGGCGAGCGTGGCACCGAGCAGGTCGGTGACGGTGACCGACACGGAGCGCGTACGGACGTCGAGGGCGGCCAGATGGGCGCGGGCGCCGATGATCCCGTACAGCTTGGCGTTGGGGCCGCGCCGCTCGGCCCCCGACTCTCCGACGACGTGGACGAGCCCGGACTCCTGGAGCCGTTCGACGAGGTCGGCGACAGTGGGACGGGAGAGCCCGGTCAGCGACTTGAGCTGGGTGGCGGTCAACGGGCCCTCGTCCTGGAGCAGTCGCAGGGCGAGCCGGTCGTTGATGGCCCGGGCGGTGCTCGGGGATGCGGCCATGCGGCGATCCTCTCAGACGGACTCGGCCACCGGTGCGCTTGGCCACTATTTATCAGGCAGGGTTCCTGATAGTTTACGCGGCACACAGGACCGCGGGAGGGACCCATGGCGGACGGAACCGTCTTCACCACTCAGCGGCTGCGGCGGGCCAGGTTCGCCGTCGCCGCCGTCTTCTGCGTGCACGGTGCCGTCACCGGCAGCTTCGCCACCCGCATCCCCTGGATCCAGGAGCACGCGGGCGTCAGCGCCGGACAGCTCGGGCTCGCCCTCGCCTTCCCGGCGATCGGCGCCTCGCTCGCCATGCCGCTGGCGGGCGCGATCAGCCACCGCTTCGGCGCCCGCACCGCGCTGCGCGGACTGCTCGCGCTGTGGACCCTCTCGCTGACCCTGCCGTCGCTCGCACCGAACATCTACGGCCTGTGCGCGGCCCTCTTCGTGTACGGCGCCACCGCCGGCATGTCGGACGTCGCCATGAACGCCCTCGGCGTCGAGACCGAGAACCGGCTCGGCCGCTCGATCATGTCCAGCCTGCACGGCATGTGGAGCGCGGGCGCGCTGCTCGGCTCCGCCGCCGGCACCGTCGCCGCCCACCTCGGCGGTGACGCCCGGCTGCACCACCTGCTCGCGGCCCTGGTGCTCACCGTGCTCGGACTGGTCAGCTGCCAGGGCGTGCTCGACCTGCGCAGCGCCCCCGAGGACGAGGCGCCGCCGCGCTTCGCGCTGCCCCCGAAGTCCGCCCTGGTCATCGGCGCGATCGGCTTCTGCGGGGTCTTCGCCGAGGGCGCCAGCCTCGACTGGTCGGCGGTCTACCTCAAGGACGAGCTCGGCACCTCCGCCGGTCTCGCCGCCGCCTCGACCACCGCCTTCGCCCTCACCATGGCCGTCGCCCGGCTCGTCGGCGACCGGGTCGTGGACCGCTTCGGCGCGGTCCGCACCGTCCGGGTCGGCGGCGCGGCGGCCACGCTCGGCGGACTGCTCGTGGTGTTCGCCCCGCACGCGGCGCTCGCCCTGGCCGGCTTCGGCCTGATCGGACTCGGGGTCGCGGTCGTCGTCCCGCTCGCCTTCGCCGCCGCCGGGCGCAGCGGCCCGAACCCGAGCCAGGCCATCGCGGGCGTCGCCACCATCACGTACACCTCGGGCCTCGTCGCCCCCTCGGCGATCGGCGGCATCGCCGACGCCACCTCCCTGGTGCTCTCCTTCGGCCTGGTCACCCTCCTCACCTTCGGCCTCGTCCTCGGCGCCGGCGTGCTCCGCCCCGGCGCGCGCACCGCGGCCGGGGCGGCGGAGGCCGGCGCCGCGCAAGGGGTCCGCTGACCTGCGGCCCATTACCATGTGGCTGATCTTTTCCGGCCTCGCCACGACGGGGCCGGGAGCCACCGGAACCCGGAGAACTGGAGCGACCACATGAGCCTCGGCGTGCGCTGGACCCTGCACGGCGACGGGAGGACACCCGCTCCGGGAGCGGTCGTCCGGCCGGACGAGCGGCTCTCCTGGCCCCGTACGGTCGGCCTCGGCGCCCAGCACGTGGTCGCGATGTTCGGCGCCTCGTTCGTGGCCCCGGTGCTCATGGGCCTCGACCCCAACCTCGCGATCATGATGTCCGGTGTCGCCACCGTGATCTTCCTGCTCGCGACCCGCGGCACGGTCCCCTCCTACCTGGGCTGCTCGCTCTCCTTCGTGGGGGTCGCCGCCGCGATCCGGGCCTCCGGCGGCACCAGTGCCACCGTGACCGGCGCGGTCCTCGTCGTCGGCGCGGTGCTGTTCCTCGCCGGCCTCGCGGTGCGGAAGTTCGGCGCGCGGATCATCCACGCGGCCATGCCGCCGATCGTCACCGGCGCCGTGGTCATGCTGATCGGCTTCAACCTGGCCCCGGTCACCGCCGCCACCTACTGGCCGCAGGACCAGTGGACCGCGCTGCTCGTGATGCTCTTCACCGGCCTCGCCGTGGTCTGCCTGCGGGGCTTCTGGTCGCGCATCGCGATCTTCCTGGGCCTGATCTTCGGCTACGCCATCTCGTGGGTCTTCGACCTGGTCTTCGGCAAGATCCACTCGATGTCCCCGAGCGGCCAGGTCGCCGACCACTGGCGGCTCGACCTCTCCGCCGTCGGCAAGGCCGACTGGGTCGGCCTGCCCTCCCTGCACGGCCCCAGCTTCGAGTGGTCCGCGATCCTCGTCGCACTGCCCGTCGTCATCGCGCTGATCGCCGAGAACGCCGGACACGTCAAGGCCGTCGGGGAGATGACCGGCGACCCGCTGGACGACGAGCTCGGCACCGCGATCGCCGCGGACGGCGCCGCCTCCGTGCTCTCCACCGCCGTGGGCGGCCCGCCGAACACCACCTACTCCGAGAACATCGGCGTCATGGCCGCCACCCGGGTCTACTCCACCGCCGCCTACTGGGCCGCGGCCGGCTTCGCCCTGCTCTTCGGCCTGTGCCCCAAGTTCGGTGCCGTCGTCGCCGCCATCCCCGGCGGCGTGCTCGGCGGCATCACGGTCATCCTCTACGGCATGATCGGCCTGCTCGGCGCCCAGATCTGGATCAACGCCAAGGTCGACCTGCGCAACCCGCTCAACCTGGTCCCGGCCGCGGCGGGCATCATCATCGGCGTCGGCGGCGTGAAGCTCACCTTCACCGACACCTTCGAGCTCGGCGGCATCGCGCTCGGCACGCTCGTGGTCATCACCGGCTACCACGTGCTGCGCGCCTTCGCCCCGGCGCACATGAAGGAGCAGGAGCCGCTGCTCGACTCCGGCACCAGCTCGTACGAGACCGGTGCCGAGAACGCGTCGAAGAACTGAGCAGCCGTTGCGACCGGATGGCGAACTTCCATCCGATGACGTTCGATTCCCTTCATGACCTCGGCTCCACCGCCGCACGGAGCACCCCGGCACGAACCACCGGCACGTCCAGCCGGTCGGACCAACCCCGGCGGCGGAGCTCGGCGCGAAGCCGATCGGCAGCTCCGGGCGATGCCGGGCCGTGAGCTCCTCGTCGGCGCCGATCCCGCCCGTCGGCCCGTCGGCGATGACGCCCTCGCCGAGGATGACCGAACGCGGCCAGAGCTCCAGGGCGTACGGCTGGTCGTGCGACAACGGCTCCTGAGGGATTCGCCCGTTCTGGGGAAGCCGGGCCCGGGGAGTTCCCTCCCGGGCCCGGCGGCTGGGAGCCTGCCCCCATGGCGCAGACCCAGCAGACCAGTCGGCGGACCGGCAGGCAGATCGGGCCGTTCGTGGCGGTCGACCCCGTGGTGGACCGGATGCGGTCGCTCCGCGCGGCCTGGCACCCGGCCGACGGGGTCGCGGTGTTCAACCGGGTCTATCTGACGGTCACCGAGGAGATCGGCAGGGCCATCGAGTCGGGCACCTTCGCCGACCGGCGGGCCGCCGCCACCCTCGACGTACGGTTCGCCCAGCGCTATCTCGCGGTCGTCGACGCCGTCGCCACCGGCTGCCAGGCCCCGGCCTGCTGGCGGCCGCTCTTCCACTACCGCCGCCACCCCGGCGTACGGCCGCTGCAGTTCGCGCTCGCCGGGATCAACGCGCACATCGGGCACGACCTGGCCCTCGCGGTGATCGACTCCTGCCGGACCCTGGGCTGCGCGCCCACGGAGCTGGAGGACGAGTTCGACCGGGTCGGCGACGTCCTCGTGCTCCTGGAGGAGCGCATCCGCGACGAACTGATGCCGGGCCCGGACCTCCTGGAGGTCGCGGACCCGCTGACGCATCTGCTCGGCTGCTGGAGCCTGGACCGGGCCCGCGACGGGGCCTGGCTCGCCGCGCGCTCGCTGTGGCAGCTGCGGCGGCTGCCCGACCTGGCCGAGGAGTTCACCGAACGCCTCGACCGGTCGGTGGGCCTGGTGGGGCGGATGCTGCTCACCCCACTCGCGCGGCCCTGATCGTCCGGGGACTCAGTCCTCCGGCAGCTCGACCGGGGCGATCTCGTCGTAGACGTCGCCCGGGCCCGGGTTGGTGCCGTCGGTCGCGCCGCCGAAGTGGTGCATGACGCCCCACACCGCGTTGAGCGCCGTCTGCACCGCGCCCTCGGCCCAGCCTGCCGTCCACGAGATGTCGTCGCCGGCGAGGAAGATGCCCCGCTTGTCCTCGGGCAGCCGGTCCTGCATGAAGTGCGTGAACAGGCGGCGCTGGTAGCGGTAGTGGCCCGGCAGGTTGGCCTTGAAGGCACCCATGAAGTAGGGCTCGTTCTCCCAGGAGACCGTCACCGGGTTGCCGATGATGTGCTTCCGGATGTCGACCTTCGGGTAGATCTCGCCGAGCGACTTCAGCATGACCTCCATCCGCTCGTTCGCGGACAGCGGCAGCCACTTCAGGCTGTCGTCGCACCACGTGTACGAGAGGCAGATGGTGGCCGGCTTGTCCGGGCCGTCGTCCAGCAGGTAGGTGCCGCGCGTCATCCGGTCGGTGAGCGTCATCGACATGACGTCGCGGCCGGTCTCCTCGTCCTTGTCCAGCCAGAACGGCCGGTCCACCGGCACGAAGAGCTTCGAGGACTCCATGTAGTGGGTCCGCTCCATCGCCGTCCAGTGGTCGATGGGGAACAGCGAGTCGTCGCACGCGATCTTGGACAGCAGCATCCAGGACTGGGCCGTGAAGATCGCGGCGCGGTAGGTGCGGATGTCGCCGGAGGCGTCGGTGACGGTGATCCGGTTGCCGGCGGCGCGGGTCAGCCGGGTCACGGCCGGGCGCGGGGTGCCCTCGTGCAGGGAGCTCAGCGAGGTGCCCTGGGCCCAGTGGACGATCTTCTCCGGCTCGCGCTCCCACAGGCGCAGCGGCAGCTGCTGCGAGCCGCCGACGATGCCGCGGTGGTGGTCGTCCGCCTCGGTGTAGACGACCCGGAGGATCTCCAGGATGGAGTTCGGGAAGTCGGTGTCCCAGCCGCCGGTGCCGAAGCCGACCTGGCCGAAGATCTCGCGCTTGCGGAAGGACTGGAAGGCCTCGGACTTGCAGAGGAAGCCGTAGAAGGTCTCGTCGTCGAGCTTCGCGACGAGCTCGGCCCAGATCTCGCGGATGCGCGGGACGTCGCGCTCGCGCATCGCCCGGTTCATGTCGGAGAAGTCGGCGCCCTCGTCGAGGCAGGCGTTCCACGCCTCGGCGACGTCGCGGTAGATCTGCGGCAGGTCGTCGATGGTCTCGGCGTAGTGGGTCTCGCCCTTGAGGTCGACGACGGTCGACGGCGTGGCCTCGGCCAGCGGGTTCGGGAACGGCGTGGTCTCCAGGCCGACCAGGTCGATGTAGTGCTGGAGCGCGGTGGAGGAGGGCGGGAAGCGCATCGCGCCCATCTCGGCCGTCAGGCCCTCGGTCTCCGGGCCCTCGAAGCCGACGGTGCGCAGCCGGCCGCCGATCTGGTCGGCCTCGTACACGACGGGCTTGAGGCCCATCTTCATCAGCTCGTACGCGGCGACGATGCCGGACAGGCCACCGCCGATGACCGCGACCTCGGCGCCGTGCTCGGTCGCGGGGACCTGCCCGAGACCGGCCGGGTGGGCCAGGAAGTCGTCGTAGGCGTACGGGAAGTCCGGACCGAACATGGTGATCGGCGGCTGCTGCTCGTCGGCGTGCTCGACGGCGTTGGGCACGGTGGACGTCATGGGGTACGGACTCCTTGCACGAAAAGGTGAAGCTGTGGAGGGCAGGGCGGGGGCGGCTCAGGCCCGGTCGTGGACCAGGGGGCCGTACAGGCCGGGGCGCCGGTCGCGGAGGTAGGGGTTCTCCGCGCGGGAGGCCGCGAGGAAGGCGGGGTCGACGTCGCCGAGGACCAGGTCCTCGCCGCGTCCGGCGCGGGTCCGGGCGGTGCCGTCGGGGGCCGCGAGCGTGGACAGGCCGACGAACTCGTAGTCGCCCTCGGGGCCGGTCCGGTTGGCGTACGCGATGTAGAGCTGGTTCTCGAAGGCGCGTACGGGGACGACGGACTCGGGGACGATCTCGGCCGGGTGCATGAGTGCGGTCGGCACGAGGAGGAGGTCCGTGCCGGCCAGCGCCTGCGCGCGGACGTTCTCGGGGAACTCGACGTCGTAGCAGATCATCAGGCCGACGGTGAGGCCGGCGAGCTCCGCCTGGACGACCGCCCGGTCGCCGGGGGTGAACCACGTGAGCTCGAAGTCGCCGAAGAGGTGGGTCTTCCGGTAGTGCGCGAGCACGGCGCCGTCGGCGCCGAAGAGCTGCGCGGAGTTGTAGAGCACCCCGTGCGCCTCGGTGTCCCGCTCCGGGTAGCCGTAGCCGACCGCCAGGCCGTGGCGGGCGGCGATCTCGGCGACGGCCCGCGCGGAGGGGCCGTCGGACGGCTCGGCGAGCCGGGCGATGTCCGCGCCGATCGCGTAGCCGGTGAGGAACAGCTCGGGGGCGAGCAGCAGGCCGGCCCCGGCCTCGGCGGCGCGGCCGGCGGCCTCGTCGAGGATCTTCAGATTCGCGGCCACGTCACCGAGCTGTCCGGAGCTCTGGAGCAGGGCGGTGCGCAGCGCGGGCATGGGCGATCCTCGGGTCCGGAGGGGAGGGGGAAGTTCGAAGAGAAATTCAAAGGGAAGACGTCAAAAACGGTACGGTTTCGGGCTCGGCCGGGACAAGGCGAGACCGTTGCGGACCGACCGTCGAACCGTTGCGCGATCGTCAGCCTTGGCGGCGATTCGTTGCGTGCGGCTCCGACCGAAGGCGTACGGCTCCCCCGCCGTGCGGCGGAGGCGCGGACCGTTCCCCGGCCCGACGCCGCGCCGCGGGCCGCGCGGAAGAGTGGTGGGCGTCCGGAAGACACCCCGGACGACCTGCCGAAACGGCCTGCCGAAGGGACCGCACGCCATGAACCGCCGTACGAAGATCGCCGCTGTTGCCGCCGCCCTGCTGATCACGGCGGGGGCGGCCGGCTCCGCCGCCGCCTCGGGAGACGGGAGGGGCGGCAGCCGGGAGGCGGCGGCGCTCACCGGCACCGCGAAGCTGTACCGGCCGGCCGGGGACGACATCACGTTCAGCTTCGACGCCCATCTGGCCGCGAAGGACAACAACGACCCGCAGGCGGCGACGGGCACCTTCCGGTTCAGCCACTACAAGCCCGGCTTCCCGGGCGGCTACGCGGTGGCGAAGGTGGACTGCCTGGTCACCGGCGGCAAGATGGCCGTGGTGACGGGCGTCATCGTCGACACCGACCTCAAGGACCGCATGGGGAAGCGGGTCGGGGTCTCCGTCAACGACCTCGGGAAGCACGACCGGCTGGGCTACAGCTGGGTCGGACGGGAGACGGACCTGGAAGTGCCGCCCTGCCTGAGCTCGGCCCCGTTCGAGAAGGTCGAGGCCGGCACCGGTGACTTCCACGTGCTGCCCTGGCAGCTGGAGTACCCGACCCGGTGAGAGACGCCCGCCGGGTGGGCCGCCCCACGGGGGTGGGCGGCTCGTTGCGGCGGGTGGCGCGGTACCTGCGGGCGGGCGGCTACGCCGGCGAGCCCGAGGAGAAGCGCCGCAGGAGCGGCGAGAGCACCAGGACGGACTTGGTGCGCTCCACGAAGGGCTCGCCCGCGATCCGCTCCAGGACGCGCTCGAAGTGCCGCATGTCGGAGGCGAAGACCTGGACGACGGCGTCCGCGTCACCGGTCACGGTCGACGCGGACACCACCTCCGGGTACCGCTCCAGCCCTCGCCGGATGTCCTCCGGCGAGGTGTTGTGGCGGCAGTAGATCTCGACGAACCCCTCCGTCTCCCAGCCGAGCGCCGCCGGATCCACCCGGACGGTGAATCCGGTGATGGCGCCCTCGGCCCGGAGCCGGTCCACGCGCCGCTTCACGGCGGGTGCGGAGAGACCGACCAGCGAGCCGATGTCGGCGTAGCTGCGGCGGGCGTCTTCCGCGAGGGCGTGGACGATGCGTTCGTCGAGGTCGTTGAGTCGCACTACGGGTGGATCACTTCTCTGCGGGGGCCTCTGCCAGGGCCGGGGCCGTGGCCAGTCGGGAGCGGCGCATGCCGTACAGGAAGTAGAACACGAGTCCCGCGGCCATCCAGCAACCGAAGACCACCCAGGTGACCGAGTCGAGACTGAACATGTTGTACGCGCAGAAGATGAAGCCGAGCACCGGGAAGACCGGGCCGAGCGCCACCTTGAAGGTGCGCGGCATGTCGGGGCGCGAGTAGCGGAGCACGATGACCGCGATGTTGACCAGGCCGAAGGCGAAGAGGGTACCGATGCTGGTCGCGTCGACGAGCTTGCCGAGCGGGATGACCGAGGCGAGGGCCGCGCAGAACAGGGAGACGATCACTGTGTTGACGCGCGGGGTGCCGGTCTTGGCGCTGACCTTGCCGAAGGCCTTCGGGACGAGGCCGTCGCGGGACATCGCGAAGAGCACCCGGGTCTGGCCGTAGAGCACGGTCAGGACGACGCTGGCGATGGAGATCACGGCGCCGGCGGCGAGCAGGGTGCCCCAGAAGGTCTGGCCGGTGACGTCGTTCATGATCGCCGCGAGGGTCGCCTCGGAGCCCTCGAAGTCCTTCCAGTGCCAGGCGCCGACCGCGACGGCGGCGACGAGCACGTAGAGGACGGTGACGATGAGCAGCGAGAGCATGATCGCCCGCGGCAGGTCGCGCTTGGGGTTCTTGGCCTCCTCGCCGGCCGTGGAGGCGGCGTCGAAGCCGATGTAGGAGAAGAACAGGCTGGCGCTGGCGGCGCCGACGCCGGCCACGCCGAGCGGCATGAAGTCCTTGTAGTTGCCGGACTTGAAGCCCATGAAGCCGATGGCGCAGAAGAGCGCGAGGGCGGCGATCTTCACGACGACCATGATCGTGTTGACCACGGCGGACTCGCGGGCGCCGCCGAGCAGGAAGACCATCGCCAGCAGGACGACGATGAGGCCCGGCAGGTTGATGATGCCGCCCTCGCCCGGGGCGGAGGACAGCACCTCGGGGATGGTGACGCCGATGGTGCCGTCGAGCAGCTCGTTGAGGTACTCGCCCCAGCCGACCGCCACGGCGGCCACGGACACGCCGTACTCGAGGACCAGGCACCAGCCGCAGACCCAGGCGACGAGTTCACCCATCGTTGCGTACGCGTACGAGTACGAGGAGCCGGCGACCGGTATGGAGCCGGCCAGTTCGGCGTACGAGAGGGCCGAGAACAGCGCCGTGAGACCGGCGATCACGAACGAGAGCGTGACGGCGGGGCCGGCCTCGGGGACCGCGGAGCCGAGCACGACGAAGATGCCGGTGCCGAGCGTCGCACCGATGCTGATCATGGTCAGCTGCCACATGGAGAGCGAGCGGCGGAGCGTGCCGCCCTCACCCTGCCCACCCTCCGCGACCAGGTTCTCCACCGGCTTGCGGCGGGTCAGGGCGGAGAGCCCGGTGGTCCTGCGGGCGGTCGGGACGGCCGTGTCCTCGGCCGGTGGGGCTGCGCCGTGGTCAAGCACTGCGGGGGCTCCTTATCGCTGCCTGTCGACGAGCGGGGACCGCGGCGGTGCGCGGGCATGCCGAGACAGCCCACGGGGGAAGGGGAAACCGCCGAGCAGGCGGTCGCCGCCACTCCTGGTACGAGGCATGAGCCTAAGGGCTGGAGCTTCGCACTCGTAATGCAGGGTTGTTGCGCACTGCCGGATGATCATTGCGCGCTTCGGGCACAGACGGGGAAACATTGCGCTCCCCCGCATGAATCGACACATCGGGGGCATGACGCGACCCGTGCACGCGCATTGACTCCTCCGGCCCGATGGCCCACCCTGCACCCGCCCGAACGGAGGTCCTCGTGAGCTGGCTGGAGCCCGAACCCTTTCTCCGCGGTACGGCGTGGCTGGACGACGGCCGGCCGGTCCGCGCCGACCCGGCCGACCTGGAACGGCTGCCCTGGGACATCGCCGAGCGGGCCGCGCTGCCCATCGGCGTGCGGGTCGAGTTCAGCGCAGCGCCCGGCACCCGGGCGGTCGAACTGCGCTACCGGGCGGCGCTCCCCGCGACCGGGGACGCCCTGCGGTCCCTACGGCACTGCTTCGCGCTCTGGCGGGGCGCGCACTGCGTCGCCGAGGTGTTCGCCGAGCCGGCCGATGAGTCCGTGGTCCGGATCGAACTACCGCCCGAGGGAGGGGAGTTCACGGTGCATCTGCCGGAGGGGCAGGCACCGGTCGTGCGCGGCCTGCGCCCGGTCGACGGCCACCTCTCCCCCGCGCCGCGCCGCCCCCGCTGGCTGGTGCACGGCGACTCCATCACGGAGGGCTGGTGGTCGACCCGCCCCGCGCACGCCTGGCCCGCGACGGCCGGCCGGGCCCTCGGCCTCGACCCGGTCAACCTCGGCTACGCAGGTGGAGCACGCGGCGAGCTCCCCCTCGCCGAGCATCTGGCACGCCTCCCGGGCTCCCTGATCACCCTCGCCTTCGGCACCAACTGCTGGGCCGCCGTACCCAGTTCGGCACCGCTGCTGTACGAGACGACCCGGGCCTTCGTCACCCTGGTGCGCCGCGGCCACCCGGACACCCCGCTGCTGCTGCTCTCGCCCGTCCTGCGGCCGGCAGCCGAGCACACGGGCAACGCCCTGGGCGCGACGCTCGCGGAGCTGCGGACGGCCATGGAAGAGGCCGTACAGGGCCTCGTGGCGGCCGGCGACGCCCGCCTGGCCCTGTTGCCCGGGGGCCCGCTGCTCGCCCCGGAGGACCTCGCGGACGGGCTGCACCCGAACGACCGGGGGCACGCGCGGATCGCGGAGGCGGTGGCGGACGCCCTGCGGGCGGCGGGCTTCGTGGACCGGCCGGTCAGTCGAGGCGCCTGACGAGGAAGGTGGCGGCGTCGGCGCGGTCGTGCGGGACGCCGGCCGCGTCCGTGTACGCGTAGCGGTCGGTGTACACCGTCACGGGCGCGTAGCCGAGGCGGGCGTACAGCGCGGCCGCCCGGGGGTTGTCGTGGGCCACGCCGAGGCCGAGGAGCGCCCTGCCGCGCTCTCGGGACAGCCCCTCGGCCGCGCGGATCAGGGCCGTACCGAGGCCCTGGCCGCGCAGGTCCTCGCGGACGTCCAGGCCGTTGAGCTCCGGGCAGTCGGCGACGGCGGCCCGCACCTCCGGCGCGGCGCAACCGTCCCAGCGGACCTGCCCGTTGCCGGCCGGCAGCCCGTCGCGCCAGGCGATCAGATATGTGCCGAGTCCGGCGTCCTGGCGGGCGAGGCGGTCGGCGTGCCGGGTGGGCGCGCCCGGGGTGGGCAGGTGGCGGTCGAGCAGCGGCAGGTCCTCGGCCCGGCAGGGCCTGATCTCCGTACGGTCCATGCGGCCGACCGTACGGGAACGCCGCGGGCCCCCGGGAGGACTTTCCCGGGGGCCCGCGGTTCACCGGGTCGCTCCGACTCAGCTCCAGCTGGCGTGCAGCGGCTTGCCCTCCGCGTAACCGGCGGCGGACTGGATGCCGACGACGGCCTTCTCCTCGAACTCGGCGAGCGAGGCCGCACCGGCGTAGGTGCAGGAGGAGCGGACACCCGCGATGATCGAGTCGATCAGGTCCTCGACGCCCGGGCGCTGCGGGTCGAGGAACATGCGGGAGGTGGAGATGCCCTCCTCGAACAGCGCCTTGCGGGCGCGGTCGTAGGCGGACTCCTCGGAGGTCCGGTTCTTGACGGCGCGGGCCGAGGCCATGCCGAAGGACTCCTTGTACGCGCGCCCCTTGGCGTCGTGCTGGAGGTCGCCCGGGGACTCGTAGGTGCCGGCGAACCAGGAGCCGATCATGACGTTGGACGCACCGGCGGCGAGCGCCATGGCGACGTCACGGGGGTGACGGACACCGCCGTCGGCCCAGACGTGCTTGCCGTACTTCTTCGCCTCGGCGGCGCACTCCAGGACGGCCGAGAACTGCGGGCGGCCCACACCGGTCATCATGCGGGTGGTGCACATGGCGCCGGGGCCCACACCGACCTTGATGATGTCCGCGCCGGCCTCGATGAGGTCCTTGACGCCCTCGGCGGCGACGATGTTGCCGGCCACGATCGGGACCTGCGGGTCCAGGGCGCGGACGGCCTTGATCGCGGAGATCATCGACTCCTGGTGGCCGTGCGCCGTGTCGATCACGAGCGTGTCGACGCCCGCGTCGAGGAGCTGCTTGGCCTTGCCCACGAAGTCGCCGTTGATGCCCACGGCGGCGGCGATGCGCAGCTTGCCGTCGGCGTCGGTGGCGGGCGTGTACAGGGTCGCGCGGAGCGCGCCCTTCCGGGTGAGGATGCCGACCAGGCGCCCGTCCGCGTCGACGGCCGGCGCGTAGCGGCGGTTGGCGTGGTCCAGCTTGTTGAAGGCCTCGCGCGGCTCGATGCCGGCGTCCAGGAGCAGCAGGTCCCTGGACATGACCTCGGACAGCTGGGTGAAGCGGTCCACGCCGGAGAGGTCGGCATCGGTGACGACACCGATGGGACGGCGGTCCTCGTCGATGACGACACCGGCCTCGTGGGCACGCTTCGGCAGCAGGGAGAGCGCGTCGGCGACGGTCTGGTGGGGCTCCAGGACGATGGGCGTGTCGAGCACGTGGTGGCGGCTCTTGACCCACGAGATGACGTCGGTGACGACCTCGATCGGGATGTCCTGGGGGATGACGACCAGGCCGCCGCGGCGGGCGACGGTCTCGGCCATGCGGCGGCCGGCGATGGCGGTCATGTTGGCCACGACCAGCGGGATCGTCGTACCGGTCCCGTCCGGCGAGGAGAGGTCGACGCCCTGACGGGACCCGACGGCCGAGCGGCTCGGCACCATGAACACATCGTCGTACGTGAGGTCGTACGGCGGCTTGACGTCATTGAGGAAACGCACGTGCTGACATCCCAGTCGTTCGGATCGGCCCCTAGGCATTTCAGCCAGGGGAAAAAGCACGTAGTTCATTGTCCCACGCCGGGGTGCGCGGGCGGTGCGGGCGAATCATCCGAGCCTTGCGCGGGGGCGCCTGTCCGATCCTCCAAGCCGGCGGGGTCGCCGCCGAGCGAGAGCAGGACCGCGAGGCCGGCGGAGCTGGCGCGGGCCGCCGCCGAGAACACTTCCTGGGCGATGGACCACTCGTCCGGTTCGGCCTCGGCATAAGCCTGCCAGTGGGTCACCACGATCGCCATGGGTTCGCGCATATCGGCGAGGCAGTCGGCCAGGGCGTCCCAGTTGCGGCCGAACCAGACCGGCAGCGGGAGGGTGCGCACGCAGCGGTTGATGAAGGCCGTCTTGTCGGTGACCCCGTGCAGGTCGAGGACGACGGCATCATCGATCCTCATCGGTGACCACCTCCCGGAAGCTCTGGTAGTGGTCGTCCGTGTAGTACGTCTCCCCACGCTGCCCGGTGACGATGCGCCGCGCGCCGCGGTCGCGTTCGCCCGGGGTCCTCACGGTGTACTCGTGGTAGTAGCCGCGCCCGCGCCGCGGCAGGACGCGCTCGAAGTTCGAGAAGACCGCGCCGTCCCTGGCGTACGGGAAGGGCCCGCCGCTCCTGATGAGGGCGAGGGTCTGCCGGGCCTCGCGCGGCAGCTCCGCCTCGCGGACGGCGGGGAGACCGGAGGAGGCCGGGGGGCGGGCGGGCGCGGAGGTGCGCGCGGGGGTGGAGGCGGCGGCCGCGGTACGGGACGGGGCGGCGTCCCTCGTACCCGCGCCGCCTTCGGAGCAGCCGGTGAGCCCCGTGAGGAGCAGCGAGAGCCCGGCCAGGACGGCGAGCCCGAGCCGGGCGCAGCGGTGGATCATGCCCTGATGCTGCCACCACCGGCCCGGGGACTCCGCGGGCCCCGGTCGCCGGGCGTGGCGGGTCCGGTCGGGGGTGGCGGGTCCGGTCGCCGGGCGCGGCGGGTCCGGTAGGGGGGTGGCGGGTCCGGTCGGGGGCGGCCCGCGCGCCGCCGGGCAGCGCCCGTCGGCTTGGGTTGCCGTCCGGCCCCGCCTGGGGTGCCGGGCGACATCGGCCGACATCCGGTGCCCTCCGGCGGCGCCCGTCGGCAACAGTTGACATCCGGTGCCGTCCGGCGGCGCCCGTCGGCTTCGGCCACCGTCCGGGGGTCCCCGCCGGGGGTGCCCGGCGGGGCCGGTTGACGGCCGGTGCCTCAGGCGGCGCCTCTCGGCGTCAGTCGACTTCCTGGGCCGTCCGGCGGCGCCCGTCGGCTTCGGCCACCGTCCGGGGGTGCCCGGCGGCGGCGCCGGACGGCGTCAGTTGCCGTCCGGGTCCGTGCGGTCGAGGGCCGGGCGGGGGCCGGGGCTGAACTCGGTGAGCAGGTAGTCGGCGGCCGAGCGGTCGGTCACCAGGCTGGTGACGAGCCCGGAGCGGAGCACCGCGCCGATCGCCGCCGCCTTGCGCTGGCCGCCCGCGATGGCGACGACCTCGGGGATCCGGCGCAGCCGGTCCGCCTCGACGGTGATGCAGCGCTCGCCGAGGTCACGGCCGACCCGGCGGCCCTCCGTGTCGAAGAGGTGCGCCGACATCTCGGCGGCGACGCCGAGCGAGGCGTAGTGGGCGCGCTCCTCCTCGGAGAGCATGTCGTGCACGGTCGAGATGCCCGGCTCCCAGGAGCCGATGGAGACGCAGGCGACCGTCACCTTGTCGAAGTACTCGAAGGCCCGCGCGATGCCGGTCTGGCTGCGCAGCGCGTTCGCCGTCGCCGCGTCGGGCAGCAGCATCGGCGCGTAGATGGGGTGGGCCTCGCCGCCGGACACCTGGGCGGCCCGGCGGACCGCCTCGACGGAGCCGCGCTCGGCCGTGCCCGCGTCGTACACGCCCGTGAGCTGGACGACGGTGCAGGGCGGCAGCCGGTCGAGGGCGGCCGCCATGTGGATGGTGGAGCGGCCCCAGGCCAGGCCCAGGACGTCGCCCTCGTTGACCAGCTCTCCGAGCAGGTCGGCCGCGACCTCGCCGAGGTTCTCCGGGTCCGGCGACTCGTCCTCGCCCTCCGCCGGCGACTCGACGACCACGGCGTGGCGCAGCCCGTAGCGGGCGCGGAGCGCGTCGGAGCGCTCGGCGTCCAGCTCGGCCGGTACGCGGATCTCGATGCGCACGAGGTCGCGCTCCAGGGCCGTCTCCAGGACCCGGGCCACCTTGAAGCGGCTCACGCCGAACTCCTCGGCGATCTGGATCTTCGACTTGCCCTCGAGGTAGAAGCGGCGCGCCATGGCCGCCGCCTGCACGAGCTCCGCGGGGCCCATCCGCAGGGCTGACCGTCCCGCCGACATACCCGCCACCGCGATCTCCTCACTGCTGTTCACGTACCGCTGCTCATGTGCCGTGTTTCGGCTGCTGCTGTTCACACTCTGGACTCACCGTTCATCCTGTCAGATCCGGCGGGTCCGAATCGGCCGTGTCGGCGGCCCGATGTGCCGCGTTCACGTACCGGTGGGTCAGTGGAGGCTCAGTGGCCACACGCCCACGCGGCCGAGGCGGTCGCGGCCTCGGCCCTGGCCCGCAGGGAGCGGACGGCGGCGGCCGGTTCGGCGGCCCCGTAGACGGCGGAACCGGCCACGAAGACGTCGGCGCCGGCCTCGGCGCACTGCTCGATGGTGGACTCGGCGACGCCGCCGTCGACCTGCAGCCAGAGCTCGAGGCCGTGCTTGGAGATCAGCTCACGGGTGCGGCGGATCTTGGGGAGCATGATGTCGAGGAAGGCCTGGCCGCCGAAGCCGGGCTCGACCGTCATGATCAGGAGCATGTCCAGCTCGGGCAGCAGGTCCTCGTACGGCTCGATCGGGGTGGCCGGCTTGAGCGCCATGGACGCCCGGGCGCCCTTGGCGCGGATCTCCCGCGCGAGGCGCACCGGCGCGGCCGCGGCCTCCACGTGGAAGGTGACGGAGCCCGCGCCCGCCTCCACGTACTGCGGGGCCCAACGGTCCGGGTCCTCGATCATCAGGTGGCAGTCGAGGGGGGTGTCGGTCGCCCGGCTGAGCGACTCGACGATCGGCACGCCCAGCGTCAGGTTGGGCACGAAGTGGTTGTCCATCACGTCGACATGCAGCCAGTCGGCCCCGTCGACCGCCTTCGCCTCCTCGGCGAGCCGGGCGAAGTCCGCGGACAGGATGCTGGGATTGATCTGCGCCATGTGCCAAGCCTGCCATGTTCTTGAGCACTTCTTTGCCGCGAAGCGGTGTGGAACTTCGTCGGGACGGTTCACGCGAAGAGCGTAATGGTACAGACCAGTTGATTTCGCCGACGGCCCGTGCCCCACCGCACCGTGGGGCCGGCCGTCACACGTCCGCGGACTCCCGCCCGTCGCGGGGTGTCGTCACCGCGACCCGGAGCGCACCGGTGGGCGAGGCGGCGATCTGGGCGACCGTGTGCTCCTCGGCGTGGCCGACGACGAGGGCCGCGGGGCCCTCGGGCGCCGGCAGCCGGCGCAGCACCCCGTACCTGTGTGACTGAGCGTCTGATCCGCTCGGCATCTGATCCGCTCGGCATCTGATCCGCTCGGGCGCCGCTCCGGGGTGTCGCGGAGGGCGCCCGCGCGGCTGGGACGGGGGTGGCGGCGACGATCAGGCCGTGCGGCGGATCAGCGCCAGGTACATCGCGTCCGTACCGTGCAGGTGGGGCCACAGCTGGACGTCCGGACCGTCGCCGAGTTCCGGGACGCCGGGCAGGAGCGGGCGGGCGTCGATCAGCTCGGCGCCGGCCACCTTCTTCAGGACGTCGTCGACGACCACGCGGGTCTCGGCCAGGTGCGGCGAGCAGGTCGCGTACCCCACCACTCCCCCGACGCGGACGGCCCGCAGCGCCTCGGCCAGCAGCCCGCGCTGGAGCGGGGCGAAGCCGTCGAGGTCGGAGAGGCGGCGGCGCCAGCGCGCCTCGGGGCGGCGGCGCAGCGCGCCGAGACCGGAGCAGGGCACGTCCATGAGGACGCGGTCGAAGACGCCCTCGCCCCACGGCGGGCGGGTGCCGTCGGCGGCGATGACCTGGTACGGGCCGGGGTTGCCGGCCAGCGCGCGCTCGACCAGTCGGGCGCGGTGCGGCTGCTTCTCGGAGGCCAGCAGGGCGGCGCCGCGCTCGGCGGCGAGCGCGCCGAGGAGGGCCGCCTTGCCGCCCGGACCGGCGCAGCCGTCGAGCCAGCGGGTGTCGGGGCCGTCGAGGGGCGCGTTGGCGAGGGCGATGGCGACGAGCTGGCTGCCCTCGTCCTGGACGCCCGCCCGGCCCTCGCGGACGGCCTCGATGGCGCCGGGCTCGCCGCCCTCGGAGAGCCGCAGCGCGTACGGGGACCAGCGGCCGGGCTCGGTCTCGGCGGACGCGGCCAGCTCCTCGGTGGTGGCCCGGCCGGGCCGGGCGACGAGGGTGACCTCGGGCCGCTCGTTGTCGGCCTCCAGAAGGCTCTCGATCCCGGCCCGCCCGCCGCCGAGCGCGTCCCAGAGCGCGGAGACCACCCAGCGGGGGTGGGAGTGGACGACGGCGAGGTGTTCCTCGGCGTCGTCCTCGTACGGCGGCGCGACCCGCTCCACCCAGGTCGCGAGGTCGTCCTGGGCGATCTTGCGCAGGACGGCGTTCACGAACTTGGCCCGCCCGTCACCGAGCACCACCCGCGCCAGCTCGACGGTCGCGGACACCGCGGCGTGACTCGGGATCCGCGTCCCGAGCAGCTGGTGGGCGCCGAGCGACAGCACGTCGAGGACCGGCGGGTCGACCTCGCGCAGCGGCCGGTCCACGCACGCGGAGATGATCGCGTCGTACGTCCCCTGGCGGCGCAGCGTCCCGTACACGAGCTCGGTCGCGAGCGCCGCGTCGCGCCCGTCGAAACCCTCGTTCTGCTCCCGGGCCTTCTTCAGCAGGGGCGGCAGCACGAGGTTGGCGTACGCGTCCCGCTCGTCGACGGCCCGCAGCGCCTCGAACGCGAGGATCCGCACGGGATCCTTCTTGGGCCGACGATGGGGCCTGGGGGCCTTGCCCGTACCGGGCCTGGGCGCACGACGATGTGCCTGCTCGCTCAAAGGTGCTCCGCGTGAGAAGTGAACCGGTGGAGAGGGGGTCGGCCGCCGACGGCCGACCCCCTCAGCCTACGTCCGCCCGGTCGTGCCGGGGAAAATGCGCCCGCGGGAGGCCCTGCGGCTCGCGATCCGGCTGCGGGCCGTACCTGAGGACCGTCCGGTCGCACCAGGACCCGCCCGGCGGTTCGAGCGCGCGTCCCGCCGCCTACGCCCCGACCCGCTCGCCCGGAGCGATCCGTACGCCCCGGGCCCAGTCCGCCGCCTTCATCGGCTTCTTGCCCTGGGGCTGGACCCACAGGAGCTCGACGGCGTGGGAGCCGGTGCCGACGTAGACGTTGTTCTTGGCGGGGGCGAGTTCGCCCGGGGCCAGGTCGGTGCGGTCCGGGAGGAGGGCGACCTGGATCAGCTTGAGGCGCTCGCCGCGGAAGAGGGTCCAGGCGCCGGGGGCGGGGGTGCAGCCGCGGACGACGCGGTCGACGCGGAGCGCCGGGGCGGCGAAGTCGACGTGGGCGTCCTCGACCTGGATCTTCGGGGCGAGCGTGATGCCGTCGGCCGGCTGCGGCACCGCCTTGAGCGCGCCGTCCTCGATGCCGTCCATGGTCGCCGCGAGCAGCCCGGCGCCCGCGAAGGCCAGCCGGGTCAGCAGGTCGCCGCTGGTGTCGGTGGGCCGGACGTCCTCGGTGACGACGCCGTACACCGGGCCCGAGTCGAGCCCCTCCTCGATCTGGAAGGTCGACGCGCCGGTCACCTCGTCGCCCGCCATGATCGAGTGCTGCACCGGTGCCGCCCCTCGCCACGCGGGCAGCAGAGAGAAGTGCAGGTTGACCCAGCCGTGGGCCGGGATGTCGAGGGCCGCACGGGGCAGCAGCGCGCCGTACGCGACGACCGGGCAGCAGTCGGGCGCGATCTCGCGCAGGCGCGCCAGGAACGCCTCGTCGCGGGGCCGCGCCGGCTTGAGGACCTCGATGCCGGCCTCCTCCGCGCGCTCGGCGACGGGGCTCGCGACCAGCCGGCGGCCGCGCCCGGCGGGGGCGTCGGGCCGGGTGACGACGGCGGCCACCTCGTGCCGCCCGGAGGCGAGCAGGGCGTCCAGGGCGGGTACGGCGACCTCGGGGGTGCCTGCGAAGACGAGCTTCACGCGGGAAAACCTCGCATCTCGGGGCGACAGAGCTTGGGGAGGGCAGCGCACCAGTCTAGGCGCGGTCGGGCCGACCCCGCCCCGCGGGCCCGCGCACCTCCCCAGGGGGCGTACGCGAGGCCGAGCGCCCTGCGCATATGCGGATACGCCCCCGCAGCGTGACCCAACTCCCGGTGGCGCGTTGGTCAAGAGAGATTGACCGAATCGGGTCGCCCTCCCCCAAGCGACCCGCCCCTTTTCACGCCGGTTCGAGAGGCTTATCCATGGCCGACCACGCAACCCACGACGCCCAGGCCCGGGCGAGTCTGCACCTCCTGGTGCGGGACATCGAGCGGGTCCGGCGGCAGGTGGACGCACTGCGCACGCTGACGGCCCAGCTGGGCAATGTGTACCGCCCTCGCCGCTCCGCCCCTTCGACGGGCTTCGTCGTCTACGGGCGCGCCCCCGCCCCCACCGTCCGGCTCGCCCAGGAGCTGCGGGACAGCGTCGAGACCCTGGTGACGGCCGCGGTCGACTTCGACCGCTCCCTCGGGTTCTCCTGGGACGCGGTGGGCTCCGCGCTCGGAGTCACCAAGCAGGCGGTGCACCGCCGCTACGGATCCCGCCGCGCCCCCCAGCCGGGCGCCGCGCTGGACCAGGACCGCACGCCGGAGCCGGCTGGGGCCCGGACGGTGCCGGTCGTCCCCCCGGCGCGCAGCATGCCGCCGCAGCCGACCTCGGGCAGCCAGACCCTGCGCGAGGAGTCCCGCTCCCCGGCCTTCCCGGCCCCGCGCAACGGCTGAGCCCGACGGCTCCCGTGCACGGCGCCCGCTCCGGCGCCGGATCCGTCCGGACCGCGGCCCCGGAGGCCTCGTAGGGCTGCCCTGGACGCCTCTCGTACGACCGCCGACCCGTACGAGCCCGACCGGGCCCCGTAGGCCCCTGTACGCGCCAGGGGAAAGGCCGCCCGCTCCCCCCGCGGGCGGCCTTTCGCCTGCGCGCCGCCGCCTCCGCGCGCTCAGCCGATGTCCGGCGGGTCCACCCGGACCCTCACCGGCTCGCCCCCGCCCCGCGCGAGGCGTGAGGCCTGGGCCTTCTTCAGTGCGGTGGCCAGGGCGTGGCCACTGCCCGGAGGCACGCGGATCAGCGCGCGGTCCCACTGCTCGCCCGGCGGGGTGTCACCGGGGCGGCGCGGGCCGCCGGGCCGGGTCACCGGGAGCGGGACGGGGCCCAGGATCTCGGCGTCCGGAGGCAGTTGGGCGGCGGCCAGGAAGGCCACGAGGGCCTCCGGCGGGCCCGCGACCGCCGCCATGCGCGAGACGGGCGGGAAGCCCAGTTCCGCCCGCTCGGCGAGCTC
This sequence comes from Streptomyces sp. NPDC051921, assembly GCF_040680975.1. Taxonomy (NCBI): domain Bacteria; kingdom Bacillati; phylum Actinomycetota; class Actinomycetes; order Kitasatosporales; family Streptomycetaceae; genus Streptomyces; species Streptomyces sp. NPDC051921. The sequence continues at coordinate 131,544 of NZ_JBFAXU010000009.1, read as the reverse complement.
GCGCTGGGCGTGCCCGACGGGGTCCCAGCGGACGAGGGCCTGGACGGGCCGCAGGGTGGGCTCCGCGACGACCACGACGGTCCCGCCGGCGGCCTGGCCGCGGACCAGCGAGGCCGCGTCGATCCAGCGGCGGAGCGCCTCCTCGCCGGCCCGCAGGTCGGGACGACCGAGCATGGCCCAGCCGTCGAGGAGGAGGGCGGCCGCGTAGCCGCCCTCGGCGACGGGTTCCGCGCCGGGCGTGCTGACCACGAGGGCGGGTCGCCCCGGGACCCGGTCGAGGACGTGGTCGCGTCCGGAGGTCCTGACGGGCACGGCGGGGAAGGCCCGGCCCAGCTCCTCGGCGGTGCGGCGGGCCCCGACGATCTGGGCGCGCAGCCGGTTCGCCCCGCAGGCGGGGCAGTGCCAGTCGGCCGCGGTGCGCCCGCACCAACCGCAGTGCAGCTCCTGCTGCTCGGGAGCCTCCAACGGCCCGGAGCAGTGCCGACAGCGGGCGGGCGTGCGGCAGCGCTCGCACGCGAGCCGGGGGACGTAGCCGCGGCGAGGCACCTGGACGAGGACGGGACCGGTCTTCAGGCCCTCGCGCACGACCTGCCAGGCGAGGGTGGGCAGCCGGGCGGCGCGGGCGGCCTCGTCGCGGGCGAGGTCGGTGTCGCCGACGGTCCGTACGAGGGGCGCGGCGATCCGCACCTGGTCGCGGCCGGCCGTGAGCGGCTGGGCCCAGCCGGATCCGACGAGCTGGGCGGCCTCGACGGTGCAGCCGGTGGAGCCGAGCAGGAAGGCGCACCGGTCGTGGGCGGCGCGCAGCAGCAGGACGTCCCGGGCGTGCGGCTGCGGGGCGTGGGGTTCGCTGTGGCTGGTGTCGCCGTCGTCCCAGATGACCACGAGTCCGAGGTCCAGGACGGGCGCGAACATGGCGGCACGGGTGCCGACGACGGCGCGGACGGCGCCGCGCCGGACGGCGAGCCACTGCGCGTACCGCTTCTCGGGACCGGCCTCGGCGGTGAGCAGCGCGTGCCGGCCCTCACCGAGGTGGTCCGTGAGGGCCTGGTCGACGCGGGCGGCGGCACGACCGTCGGGAACGACCACGAGGGCACCGCGCCCGGAGGCGAGCGTCGCGGCGACGGCACGGGCGATCTCCTCGGCCCAGTGCGGCCCCGGCAGGGCGTTCCAGACGGCCCGGGGCACCCCGCCGCGCGCCAGCGAGTCCAGGAACGCGGGCCCCCGCTCGTACCGCGCCCAGCTGCCCGGCTCGGGCGCGACCGGCGGCGGCAGCGGCTCGGGCGAGGGCCTGCTCTCGGCGCGGGCGTTGCGCGGCGGCACGGCCAGCTGCAGCACGTCGGCGAGGCTGCCCGCGTACCGGTCGGCGACGGCCCGGGCGAGGCCGAGCAGCTCCGGTCCGAGCACCGGCTCGGGCGAGACGACGTCGGCGAGAGCGGCGAGCGGACCGGAGTAGTCCGACTCGGCGCGCCGCTCGACGAGGAAGCCGTCGATCAGCCGCCCGCCCTCGCGCCGTCCGCCCCGCACCTGGTGCGCCCCGGCCCCGAACCGGACGCGCACCCGCACCCCGGGCTGCGCGGCCTCGTCGAGCTCCTCCGGAACGGCGTAGTCGAAGAACTGGTCGAGGTGCAGCACGCCCTTGTTCACCACGACCCGGGCGACCGGCAGCTCCTTGGCCAGCGCGGCCCCCCGCCAGGTCCGCGGCTTCGCCCGCGGCACGTTCGCCTTCCGCACGGTCTCCCGGATGAGCGCGAGCTGCTCGGGCTCGGCGTGCCCGGGCGTCCCCCCGGCGTTCTCGTTCTCGCTGCTCACAGCCTCATACCTACCAGACGCCACCGACAGTGCGGCGGGCACGCCGAAGGCCCGGCACCACCGGGGTGCCGGGCCTTCCCGTGACGGGTGAAGGGCTGGGGCTCAGATGCCCGCGGCCTTCTTCAGGGCGTCCACGCGGTCCGTGCGCTCCCAGGTGAAGTCCGGCAGCTCGCGGCCGAAGTGGCCGTAGGCGGCGGTCTGGGAGTAGATCGGGCGGAGCAGGTCGAGGTCGCGGATGATCGCGGCCGGGCGGAGGTCGAAGACCTCGCCGATGGCGTGCTCGATCTTCTCGGTCTCGATGGTGTTGGTGCCGAAGGTCTCGACGAAGAGGCCGACGGGCTCGGCCTTGCCGATCGCGTACGCGACCTGGACCTCGCAGCGGGAGGCGAGGCCGGCGGCCACGACGTTCTTGGCGACCCAGCGCATCGCGTAGGCGGCGGAGCGGTCGACCTTGGACGGGTCCTTGCCGGAGAAGGCGCCGCCACCGTGGCGGGACATGCCGCCGTAGGTGTCGATGATGATCTTGCGGCCGGTGAGGCCGGCGTCGCCCATCGGGCCGCCGATCTCGAAGCGCCCGGTCGGGTTGACCAGCAGGCGGTAGCCCTCGGTGTCGAGCTTGATGCCGTCCTCGACGAGCTGCTTCAGCACGTGCTCGACGACGAACTCGCGGATGTCGGGCGCGAGCAGCGACTCGAGGTCGATGTCGGAGGCGTGCTGCGAGGAGACCACGACGGTGTCGAGGCGGACGGCCTTGTCGCCGTCGTACTCGATGGTGACCTGGGTCTTGCCGTCGGGGCGCAGGTACGGGATGGTCCCGTTCTTGCGGACCTCGGTGAGGCGGCGGGAGAGGCGGTGGGCCAGCTCGATCGGGAGCGGCATCAGGTTCGGGGTCTCGTCCGACGCGTAGCCGAACATCAGGCCCTGGTCGCCGGCGCCCTGCTTGTCCAGCTCGTCCTCGTCGCCCTCGACGCGCGACTCGTAGGCGGTGTCGACGCCCTGCGCGATGTCCGGGGACTGCGACCCGATGGAGACCGAGACGCCGCAGGACGCGCCGTCGAAGCCCTTCTTCGAGGAGTCGTACCCGATGTCGAGGATCTTGTTGCGGACGAGGGTCGGGATGTCCGCCCAGGCCTTCGTGGTGACCTCACCGGCGACGTGCACGAGGCCGGTCGTGATCAGCGTCTCGACGGCGACGCGGGAGGTGGGGTCCTCCTTGAGCAGCGCGTCGAGGATGGTGTCGCTGATCTGGTCAGCGATCTTGTCGGGGTGACCCTCGGTCACGGACTCCGAGGTGAACAGACGACGGGACACAACGCTCCCTGAGGTTGCAGCGGCTGCTGGCTGGCGATTGCGGACCGGCAGGGGGCTGCGCCCCGCGACGTTCCGAGGACAGTCTATCGGTCACGATCGGGCATCTGGCCAGGTCCCCCGGCATGCTCTTGCGTGATTCGGGCGCTCTCCGCCCCACCGAGCTGGCCTTTTGTCCCGTTTTGGGGATTTTCTCTCCGCCGGGGGAACGATATCCGGACGTCGTGCCCCGTTGGCGCGGAATTCACCCGGCCACGACGCGCAGACGCGGAGCCACCAGGTCCCACACCGTCTCCGCGAGTGCTTCCTTCGGTCCGTACGGCACCGGGGTCTCGGCGCCGTCGGCGGCGAGGACCACGGCCTCGTTCTCCTCCGAGCCGAAGGTCTTGCGCTCCCCCACCTCGTTGACGACGAGCAGGTCGCAGCCCTTGCGTCGGAGCTTCTTGCGCCCGTTGTCGAGGACGTCGTCCGTCTCCGCGGCGAAGCCGACGACCACCTGGCCGGGCAGGGCCCGCTCGGCGGAGATCTCCGCGAGGATGTCCGGATTGCGGACCAGCTCGATCGTCGGGGCGCCGCCGTCGTCCGTCTTCTTGATCTTGCCGGGGGCGTACGCGGCGGGCCGGAAGTCGGCGACCGCCGCCGCCATCACGACCGCGTCCGCGTCGGCGGCCGCCTTGAGGACGGCCTCGCGCAGCTGTACGGCGGTGCCGACGCGCACGACGTCGACGCCCGCCGGATCGGGCAGTCCCGTGTTCGCCTCGATGAGGGTGACCCGGGCACCGCGGGCGGCGGCCGCCTTGGCGAGGGCGTAGCCCTGCTTGCCGGAGGAGCGGTTGCCCAGGTAGCGGACCGGGTCGAGGGGTTCGCGGGTGCCGCCGGCGCTGATCACGACGTGCCGGCCGGCCAGGTCGGGGGGCGTGACGCCGCGGGCGAGGACGCGGCGGCAGATCTCGAAGATCTCCCCCGGGTCCGGCAGCCGCCCCTTGCCGGTGTCGACGCCGGTGAGCCGGCCGACGGCGGGCTCGACGACCACGGCGCCGCGGCGGCGCAGGGTCGCCACGTTCTCCTGGGTGGCCGGGTGCTCCCACATCTCGGTGTGCATGGCCGGGGCGAAGACGACCGGACAGCGCGCGGTGAGCAGCGTGTTGGTGAGCAGGTCGTCGGCGAGGCCGTGGGCGGCCTTGGCCAGCATGTCGGCGGTGGCCGGGGCGACGACGACGAGGTCGGCCGCCTGGCCGATGCGGACGTGCGGGACCTCGTGGACGGACTCCCACACCTCGGTGGAGACGGGGTTGCCGGACAGGGCGGACCAGGTGGCCGCGCCGACGAAGTGCAGGGCGGAGTCGGTGGGCACGACGCGCACGTCGTGACCGGACTCGGTGAGCCGGCGCAGCAGCTCGCAGGCCTTGTACGCGGCGATGCCGCCGCTCACGCCCAGGACGACCTTCGGCTTCGTCACCGCGCTCAACTCTGCTCCCCTGAAGGCTCGGATGCGTACGTCTCCATGAGACACCACAGGCCCGGCGGATGTTCCGCCGGGCCTGTGGTGACAAGCGTTACACGATCGAGCGCGCTACTGCGCCGGACCCTCGATGGCCTCGGAGGTCAGCAGGCCCGCGTTGATCTCGCGCAGGGCGATCGAGAGCGGCTTCTCGTGGACGTGGGTGTCGACGAGCGGACCGACGTACTCGAGCAGACCCTCGCCGAGCTGCGAGTAGTACGCGTTGATCTGGCGCGCACGCTTGGCCGCGTAGATCACGAGGCTGTACTTGGAGTCCGTCGCCTCGAGCAGCTCGTCGATCGGCGGGTTGATGATGCCCTCGGGCGCGGTGATGGAAGAGGACACGCTCTACCTTCCGAAGATGGAAAAAAGATCAGACAACGTTCATCAACGTTAGCAGCTCACGCGCGACGTCCTCGACCGAGGTGTTGACGAGCGTGGTGTCGAACTCCGACTCGGCGGCCAGCTCGACCTTCGCGGCCTGCAGCCGGCGCTCGATCACGTCGGGCGACTCGGTGCCGCGGCCGGTGAGGCGGCGGACCAGCTCGTCCCAGCTCGGCGGGGCCAGGAAGACCAGCTGGGCCTCGCCCATGGACTCCTTGACCTGACGCGCGCCCTGGAGGTCGATCTCCAGGAGGACCGGCTCGCCCGCCTCCAGGCGGTCGAGGACCGCGCGGCGCGGGGTGCCGTAGCGGTTGCCCGCGAACTCGGCCCACTCGAGCAGCTCGCCGTTGGCGATCAGCTTGTCGAACTCGTCGTCCGTGACGAAGAAGTACTGGACACCGTGCTTCTCGCCGGGACGCGGCTTTCGTGTCGTGGCCGACACCGAGAGCCAGACCTCGGGGTGGACCTTGCGCATATGAGCGACGACCGTGCTCTTGCCCACCCCTGAGGGGCCGGAGAGCACGGTCAGTCGCGGACGTACCTCTGCTGCCATGCAGCGATTATTCCAGCTTCACCGGAGTGCCCGGGACGCGTTGTCCCGGACGGGGCCGCCGTCAGGCGCCGGCGCCGCCGAACTCGCGTTCCAGGGAAGCGATCTGGTTGGAGCCGAGGCCACGGACCCGACGGCTCTCGGAGATGCCCAGTCGCTCCATGATCTGCTTGGCGCGGACCTTGCCCACGCCCGGCAGGGACTCGAGCAGCGCGGAGACCTTCATCTTGCCGATGACGTCGTTCTCCTGGCCCTGCTTGATGACCTCGTGGAGGGAGGCGCCGGAGTGCTTGAGTCGATTCTTGACCTCGGCCCGCTCCCGGCGAGCCGCGGCGGCCTTTTCGAGCGCGGCTGCGCGCTGTTCAGGGGTAAGGGGCGGAAGAGCCACGCCTACGTCACCTCGGATGTCGAACTGTCGGATACGGACCGGTGGGAAACCGGGCACCCCGCAGCGAAGCTGGGCGCCCCACACCAGTGGAGCAACGACCGACGTGGAGTACGCCGAACGCCGACTCTGTTCCGGAGACTAGCGGCCAAGGCCGCTCCAGTCAGCGAGAACAGAGGAAAAGTCCTGGTCAGCATCGACCGACCAGGACATTTCCGACAAAACGACGCTGTTTTGGGTCAACTTTTGGCAAGGAGGGAGACGGCGAGGACACGCCGCCCGACCTGCGGATTGGCGAGAACCGGCCGAAACCGGCCCGCGAGGTGCCTCAGGCGCCCACGGCCCCGCGGATCTCGTTCGCGTAACGTTCCGCCGCGGCCTTCAGGGCGACGGCGTCCGGACCCGCCTTCAGGACCCCCCGGCTGACGTTCGGGACCACGTTGCGGACCGCCGCGCCGAAGACGCGGGGCAGATCGGCCGGGGTCGCGCCCTGGGCGCCGATGCCCGGGGCGAGCAGCGGCCCGTTGATGTCGAGGTCGAAGGCGGACAGGTCGCCGAGGGTGGCACCGACCACCGCGCCGAAGGAGCCCATCGGGGTCTCCCCCGCGTTCTCGTCCGCCAGGTGCGCGAGCATCGTCGCGCCGACGGTCCGGCCGTCCTCGCGCACGGCCCGCTGGACCTCGGCGCCCTCCGGGTTGGAGGTCAGCGCGAGCACGAAGAGCCCGGCGCCGTTCTCCCGGGCGAGGTCCACGGCCGGCTTCAGGGAGCCGTAGCCGAGGTACGGGGAGACGGTGAGCGCGTCGGAGAAGAGCGGGGAGTCCTTGCGCAGGAAGGCCTCCGCGTAGGCGCCCATCGTCGAGCCGATGTCACCGCGCTTGGCGTCCATGACGACCAGTCCGCCGGCCGCCCGCAGATCCTCGACGGCACGCTCCAGGACGGCGACGCCGCGCGAGCCGAAGCGCTCGAAGAAGGCGGCCTGCGGCTTGAAGACGGCGACCGTGTCGGCCAGGGCCTCGACCACGGTGAACGTGAAGCTCTCCAGGCCCGCGATGTCGTCGGCCAGGCCCCAGGAGTCCAGCAGGGAGGCGTGCGGGTCGATGCCGACGCACAGGGGGCCGCGCTCGTCCATGGCGGCGCGGAGGCGGGTACCGAAGGAGGTCATGCGGTGGCCTTTCCGGAGTCGGTTCGGTGGGCGGCGCCGACGGCCTCGGCGAGGGTGGCGTACGGGGAGGCCGCCAGGCGCGCGGCGAGGCCCTTGTGGATGGCGCGGGCGTAGAAGGGGCCCTCGTAGATGAAGGCGCTGTAGCCCTGGACCAGGGTCGCGCCGGCGAGGATCCGCTGCCAGGCGTCCTCGGCGTTCTCCACGCCGCCGACGCCGATCAGGACGATCCGGTCGCCCACGCGCGCGTAGAGGCGGCGCAGCACGTCCAGGGAGCGCTGCTTGACCGGGGCGCCGGACAGTCCACCCGTCTCGGCGACGAGCGCCGGGTCGGACGTCAGGCCGAGGCCCTCGCGGGCGATGGTGGTGTTGGTGGCGATGATGCCGTCGAGGCCGAGCTCCAGGGCCAGGTCGGCGACGGCGTCCACGTCCTCGTCGGCGAGGTCGGGGGCGATCTTCACCAGGAGGGGGACGCGGCGGCCCTCGACGGACCGGTCGGCGGCCTCGCGGACGGCCGTGAGGAGCGGGCGCAGCGACTCGGTGGCCTGGAGGTTGCGCAGCCCCGGGGTGTTCGGGGAGGAGACGTTGACGACGAGGTAGTCGGCGTGGCGGGCGAGCCGCTCGGTCGACTTCACGTAGTCGGCCGCGGCCTCGGCCTCGGGCACGACCTTGGTCTTGCCGATGTTGACGCCCACGACCGTCCGGAAGACCGGGTTGCGGGCGCCCAGGCGGGCGGCGACCGCGGCCGAGCCCTCGTTGTTGAAGCCCATGCGGTTGATCAGGGCGCGGTCCGGCACGAGCCGGAAGAGGCGCTTCTTGGGGTTGCCGGGCTGGGCCTCCCCGGTCACCGTGCCGATCTCGACGTGGTCGAAGCCGAGCATCGCCATGCCGTCGATGGCGACGGCGTTCTTGTCGAAGCCGGCGGCCAGGCCGAAGGGACCGTGCATGCGCAGGCCCAGGGCCTCGGTGCGCAGCTGCTCGTACCGCGGGGCCAGGACGGCCGCGACGAAGGTGCGCAGGACCGGGGTGCGGGCGGCGAGCCGGATCCAGCGGAAGGCCAGGTAGTGGGCCTCCTCGGGGTCCATCCGCTTGAAGAGCAGGTTGAAGAAGAGCTTGTACATCGTCCGAAATATCCCTCGTGCGCTCATGAAGAGGGGGACACCGCGGGTCTTGCCGGTGTCCCCCTGCTTCCTCGGGCTGCTTAGTCGCGGGCCGCGGTCAGGTGCTCCGCGTGCTCCTGGAGCGAACGGACGCCCACGTCGCCCCGGCCGAGGGCCTCGATGCCCTGGACGGCCGCCGCGAGCGCCTGGACCGTGGTCAGGCACGGGACGGAGCGGGCCACCGCCGCCGTACGGATCTCGTAGCCGTCGAGGCGGCCGCCGGTGCCGTACGGGGTGTTGACGATGAGGTCGACCTGGCCGTCGTGGATGAGCTGGACGATGGTCTTCTCGCCGTTCGGGCCCTCGCCCTCGGACTGCTTGCGCACGATGGTGGCGTTGATGCCGTTGCGCTTGAGCACCTCGGCCGTGCCGGAGGTGGCGAGCAGCTCGAAGCCGTGGGCGACCAGTTCACGGGCCGGGAAGATCATCGAGCGCTTGTCGCGGTTGGCGACCGAGATGAAGGCGCGCCCCTTGGTGGGCAGCGGGCCGTAGGCGCCGGCCTGCGACTTGGCGTACGCCGTGCCGAAGACGGTGTCGATGCCCATGACCTCGCCGGTGGAGCGCATCTCCGGGCCGAGGACGGTGTCCACGCCGCGGCCGCGGATGTCGCGGAAGCGCGACCACGGCATCACGGCCTCCTTGACGGAGATCGGCGCGTCCATCGGCAGGGTGCCGCCGTCGCCGTTCGCCGGGAGCAGGCCCTCGGCGCGCAGCTCGGCGATGGTGGCGCCCAGCGAGATGCGGGCGGCGGCCTTCGCGAGCGGCACCGCGGTCGCCTTCGAGGTGAAGGGGACGGTGCGGGAGGCGCGCGGGTTGGCCTCCAGGACGTAGAGGATGTCGCCGGCCATCGCGAACTGGATGTTGATCAGGCCGCGGACGCCGACGCCCTTGGCGATCGCCTCGGTGGAGGCGCGCAGGCGCTTGATGTCGAAGCCGCCGAGGGTGATCGGGGGCAGGGCGCAGGCCGAGTCGCCGGAGTGGATGCCGGCCTCCTCGATGTGCTCCATGACGCCGCCGAGGTAGAGCTCCTGGCCGTCGTAGAGCGCGTCGACGTCGATCTCGATGGCGTCGTCGAGGAAGCGGTCGACGAGGACGGGGCGGGTCGGGGAGATCTCGGTGGACTCGGCGATGTACGCCTCCAGGCGCGCCTCGTCGTAGACGATCTCCATGCCGCGGCCGCCGAGCACGTACGAGGGGCGTACGAGCACGGGGTAGCCGATCTCGTCGGCGATGGCCTTGGCCCCGGCGAAGGTGGTGGCGGTGCCGTGCTTGGGCGCGGGCAGCCCGGCCTCCGCGAGGACCTGGCCGAAGGCGCCGCGGTCCTCGGCTGCGTGGATGGCCTCCGGGGAGGTGCCGACGACCGGCACGCCGTTGTCCTTGAGCGCCTGGGCGAGTCCCAGCGGGGTCTGGCCGCCGAGCTGGACGACGACGCCGGCGATCGGGCCGGCCAGCGACTCCGCGTGGACGATCTCCAGCACGTCCTCCAGGGTGAGCGGCTCGAAGTAGAGCCGGTCGGAGGTGTCGTAGTCGGTGGAGACGGTCTCCGGGTTGCAGTTGACCATCACGGTCTCGTAGCCCGCGTCGCTCAGCGCGAAGGAGGCGTGGACGCAGGAGTAGTCGAACTCGATGCCCTGGCCGATGCGGTTCGGGCCGGAGCCCAGGATGATCACGGCGGGCTTCTCGCGCGGCGCGACCTCGCTCTCCTCGTCGTACGAGGAGTAGAAGTACGGGGTCTTCGCGGCGAACTCGGCGGCGCAGGTGTCGACCGTCTTGTAGACCGGGCGGACGCCGAGGGCGTGCCGGACCTCGCGGACGACGTCCTCGCGCAGGCCGCGGATCTCGGCGATCTGGGCGTCGGAGAAGCCGTGGCGCTTGGCCTCGGCGAGCAGCTCGGGGTCGAGCTTCTCGGCCTCGGCGAGCTCGTCGGCGATCTCCTTGATGAGGAAGAGCTGGTCGACGAACCACGGGTCGATCTTGGTGAACTCGAAGACCTCCTCCGGCGTGGCGCCGGCGCGGATGGCCTGCATGACGGTGTTGATCCGGCCGTCGGTCGGGCGGACCGCCTCGCGCAGCAGCTCCGCCTTGTCGCCGGGCTCGCCGGTGAAGGCGAACTGCGAGCCCTTCTTCTCCAGCGAGCGCAGGGCCTTCTGGAGGGCCTCGGTGAAGTTGCGGCCGATCGCCATGGCCTCGCCGACCGACTTCATGGTCGTGGTCAGCGTGGAGTCGGCGGAGGGGAACTTCTCGAAGGCGAAGCGCGGGGCCTTGACGACGACGTAGTCGAGGGTCGGCTCGAAGGAGGCCGGGGTCTTCTCGGTGATGTCGTTCGGGATCTCGTCCAGCGTGTAGCCGACGGCGAGCCGGGCGGCGATCTTGGCGATCGGGAAGCCGGTGGCCTTGGAGGCGAGCGCGGAGGAGCGGGAGACGCGCGGGTTCATCTCGATGACGATGATGCGGCCGTCGTCGGGGTTGACCGCGAACTGGATGTTGCAGCCGCCGGTGTCGACGCCGACCTCGCGGATGATCGCGATGCCGATGTCGCGCAGGACCTGGTACTCGCGGTCGGTGAGGGTCATCGCCGGGGCGACGGTGATCGAGTCACCGGTGTGGACGCCCATCGGGTCGAAGTTCTCGATGGAGCAGACGACCACGACGTTGTCGTGCTTGTCGCGCATGAGCTCCAGCTCGTACTCCTTCCAGCCGAGAATGGACTCCTCCAGGAGCACCTCGGTGGTCGGGGAGAGCGTGAGGCCCTGGCCGGCGATGCGGCGCAGCTCGTCCTCGTCGTGGGCGAAACCGGAGCCGGCGCCGCCCATGGTGAAGGAGGGGCGGACGACGACGGGGTAGCCGCCGAGCGTCTCGACGCCCTTCAGGACATCGTCCATCGAGTGGCAGATGACCGAGCGGGCGGACTCGCCGTGGCCGATCTTGGCGTTGACGGCCTCGACCACGCCCTTGAAGAGGTCGCGGTCCTCGCCCTTGTGGATGGCCTCGACGTTGGCGCCGATGAGCTCGACGCCGTACTTCTCCAGGACGCCCTGCTCGTGCATGGAGATCGCCGTGTTGAGGGCCGTCTGGCCGCCCAGCGTCGGCAGGAGGGCGTCGGGGCGCTCCTTGGCGATGATCTTCTCGACGAACTCGGGGGTGATCGGCTCGACGTAGGTGGCGTCGGCGATCTCCGGGTCGGTCATGATCGTGGCCGGGTTGGAGTTGACCAGGATGACCCGCAGGCCCTCGGACTTGAGGACGCGGCACGCCTGGGTGCCGGAGTAGTCGAACTCGGCGGCCTGGCCGATGACGATCGGGCCGGAGCCGATGACCAGGACGGACTGGATATCGGTGCGCTTAGGCACGCTCGGCCTCCATCAGGGATACGAAGCGGTCGAAGAGGTACGCGGCGTCGTGCGGGCCCGCGGCCGCCTCGGGGTGGTACTGGACGGAGAAGGCCGGCTGGTCGAGCAGCTGCAGGCCTTCCACGACGTTGTCGTTGAGGCACACGTGGGAGACCTCGGCGCGCCCGAAGGGCGTGTCGGAGACCTTGTCGAGGGGCGCGTCGACGGCGAAGCCGTGGTTGTGCGCGGTGACCTCGACCTTGCCGGTGGTGCGGTCCTGGACGGGCTGGTTGATGCCCCGGTGGCCGTACTTCAGCTTGTAGGTGCCGAAGCCGAGCGCGCGGCCGAGGATCTGGTTGCCGAAGCAGATGCCGAACAGCGGGGTCTTGCGGCGCAGGACCTCCTGCATGACGGCGACGGGGCCGTCGGCGGTGGCCGGGTCGCCCGGGCCGTTGGAGAAGAACACACCGTCGGGGGCGACCGCGTAGACGTCCTCGGCGGTGGCGGTGGCGGGCAGCACGTGCACCTCGATGCCGCGCTCGGCCATGCGGTGCGGGGTCATGCCCTTGATGCCGAGGTCGACGGCGGCGACGGTGAACTTCTTCTCACCGATCGCGGGGACGACGTAGGTCTCCTTGGTGGCGACCTCGGCGGAGAGGTTCGCGCCCTTCATCTCGGGCTGCTGGCGGACCTCGGCGAGCATCGTGCCGTCGTCGGGGAGCGCGCTGCCGGAGAAGATGCCGACGCGCATGGCGCCGCTCTCGCGCAGGTGGCGGGTGAGGGCGCGGGTGTCGATGCCCTGGATGCCGACGACGCCCTGGTGGCGCAGCTCCTCGTCGAGGGAGCGCTGCGCGCGCCAGTTGGAGGAGACGCGGGCGGGGTCGCGGACGACGTAGCCCGAGACCCAGATGCGGGCGGACTCGGGGTCCTCGTCGTTGACGCCGGTGTTGCCGACGTGCGGGGCGGTCATCACGACGACCTGGCGGTGGTACGACGGGTCGGTGAGGGTCTCCTGGTAGCCGGTCATGCCGGTGGAGAACACGGCCTCGCCGAAGGTCTCCCCCACGGCCCCGTAGGCGCGGCCGCGGAAGATGCGGCCGTCCTCCAGGACGAGTACGGCGGGAACCTTGGCAGCTCCCCTGGTGGAGGTCGTCATCGTGCGGTGCCTTCCGTCGTGCTTGCGGTGTTCAGGTGGTTGATGGCCTCGACCCAGGCGGCGTGCTCGGCCGCGTGGTCCGAGCGGAAGCCCGAGTCGAGCAGCTTGTCGCCGTGGGCCCAGGTGACGACCAGGAGGCCGCCCTCCGTGAGGACCTTGCCGGCGATGCCCTTGTCGAGCCGGGCCTCGCGCAGGGCGTCGGCCGGGATGAGGAAGTCGTTCGCCCCGGGGCGTACGACGCCGATCCCCGCGTCCGTCAGGGTGAGCTCGGCGCGGCTCCGGGTGCCCAGGCCGTGGGCGACGATCCGGTCGAGCCACTGCCCGGCGGTGGTGGAGCCGTGGTAACGGCCGCTGAGCGTCAGCTTCGCCTCACCCGGCGCCTGCGGCACCTCGGGGAGTGCCGGGAGGTCGGACTGGAGGCTGCCGCGCCACTTCCATCCCTGGCGCATCAGCCAGTAGACGAAGGCGACGAAGAGCAGCAGTCCGGCGACCCAGCCGAGCCGACCGGCCCAGTCGGTGACGTCGGCCGACTTCTGTTCGGCTGCCTCGGCCAGTTGAATGAGTGGTGTCACGCCAGCTTCCCGTCGACGAGCGTTGCCCGGCCCCGCAGGAACGTGTGGGTGACGCGCCCCGGCAGCTCACGGCCCTCGTAGGGGGTGTTGCGGCTGCGGGAGGCGAAGTCGGCGGGGTCCACGGGACCACGGTATGCCGGATCGACCAGCGTCAGGTTGGCGGGCTCACCTGCCGAGACGGGGCGTCCGTGGCCGGTGGCCCGTCCGATCTGCGCGGGCTTGACGGACATCCGGTCGGCGACGCCGACCCAGTCGAGCAGGCCGGTCTCGACCATCGTCTGCTGGACCACCGACAGGGCGGTCTCCAGGCCGACCATGCCCATGGCGGCGGCGGCCCACTCGCAGTCCTTGTCCTCGTGCGGGTGCGGGGCGTGGTCGGTGGCGACGATGTCGATGGTGCCGTCGGCGAGCGCCTCGCGCAGCGCCGTCACGTCACGCTCGGTCCGCAGCGGCGGGTTGACCTTGTAGACCGGGTTGTACGTGCGGACCATCTCGTCCGTGAGGAGGAGGTGGTGCGGGGTGACCTCGGCGGTGACGTCGATGCCGCGGGACTTGGCCCAGCGGACGATCTCGACGGAGCCGGCGGTGGAGAGGTGGCAGATGTGGACGCGGGAGCCGACGTGCTCGGCGAGGAGCACGTCGCGGGCGATGATCGACTCCTCCGCCACGGCCGGCCAGCCGCCGAGCCCGAGCTCGGCGGAGACGACGCCCTCGTTCATCTGGGCGCCCTCGGTGAGGCGGGGCTCCTGGGCGTGCTGGGCGACGACGCCGCCGAAGGCCTTCACGTACTCCAGGGCGCGGCGCATGATCACGGCGTCGTCGACGCACTTGCCGTCGTCGGAGAAGACGGTGACGCCGGCGGCGGAGTCGTGCATGGCGCCGAGCTCGGCGAGCTTCTTGCCCTCCAGGCCGACGGTGACGGCGCCGATGGGCTGCACGTCGCAGTAGCCTGCCTCCTTGCCGAGCCGGTAGACCTGCTCGACGACGCCGGCGGTGTCGGCGACGGGGTGGGTGTTGGCCATGGCGAAGACGGCCGTGTAACCGCCGGAGGCGGCCGCGCGGGTGCCGGTGAGGACCGTCTCGGAGTCCTCGCGGCCGGGCTCGCGCAGGTGGGTGTGCAGGTCCACCAGGCCGGGCAGCAGGATCTTGCCGGTGGCCTCGATCACCTCGGCGCCCTCGGCCGACAGGCCGGTGCCGACCTCCGCGATGACCTCGCCGTCGATCAGGACGTCCTGCGCCTCGCCGCCGAGGACCTTCGCACCACGGATCAGAATCTTGCTCATGGGGGGTCTCAGCTCTCCTCGGTGGTACGGGTGGTGGCGGCGGGCTCGGAGCCGCCGAGCAGCAGGTAGAGGACGGCCATCCGGATGGAGACGCCGTTGGCGACCTGCTCGACGACCGTGCAGCGGTCGGAGTCGGCGACCTCGGCGGTGATCTCCATGCCGCGGACCATCGGCCCGGGGTGCATGACGATGGCGTGCTCGGGCATCTTCGCCATCCGGTCGCCGTCGAGCCCGTAGCGGCGCGAGTACTCGCGCTCGGTCGGGAAGAAGGCGGCGTTCATCCGCTCGCGCTGCACACGCAGCATCATCACCGCGTCGGACTTCGGCAGCACGCTGTCGAGGTCGTACGAGACCTCGCAGGGCCAGTTCTCGACGCCGACCGGGATGAGGGTGGGCGGGGCCACCAGGGTGACCTCGGCGCCGAGGGTGTGCAGCAGGTCGACGTTGGAGCGGGCGACCCGGCTGTGCAGGACGTCGCCGACGAGCGTGACGCGCTTGCCGGCCAGGTCCTTGCCGAGGCCGGCGTCCCGGCCGACCAGGCGGCGGCGCATGGTGAAGGCGTCGAGCAGGGCCTGGGTGGGGTGCTGGTGGGTGCCGTCGCCGGCGTTGATGACCGGCGCGTCGATCCAGCCGGAGGTGGCCAGGCGGTAAGGGGCGCCGGAGGCGCTGTGCCGGATGACGACGGCGTCGACGCCCATCGCCTCCAGGGTCTGCGCGGTGTCCTTGAGCGACTCGCCCTTGGAGACGCTGGAGCCCTTGGCCGCGAAGTTGATCACGTCGGCGGAGAGGCGCTTCTCGGCCGCCTCGAAGGAGATCCGGGTGCGGGTGGAGTCCTCGAAGAAGAGGTTGCAGATCGTCCGCCCGCGCAGGGTCGGGAGCTTCTTGATGGGCCGGTCGGCCACCCGGGCCATCTCCTCGGCGGTGTCGAGGACGAGGACGGCGTCGTCGCGGGTGAGGTCGGCGGCCGAGATGAGGTGACGCATCATCGGGGTGTTCTCTCCGTGGTGGGGAGGTGCGAGGGCATGCGGGTGCGCAGGGGTGTGCCCTGGACCCGGCGGGGGTGCCGGTCCGGCTAGGAGGAGGCGGACTTGCTGCCGAGCAGCACGGTGTCGCGACCGTCCTCCTCGGCGAGCTGGACCTTGACCGTCTCCCGCAGCGACGTGGGGAGGTTCTTGCCGACGTAGTCGGCGCGGATCGGCAGCTCGCGGTGGCCGCGGTCGACGAGGACGGCGAGCTGGACCGCGCGGGGGCGGCCGATGTCGCCGAGCGCGTCGAGGGCGGCGCGGATGGTGCGGCCGGAGAAGAGGACGTCGTCGACGAGGACGACGAGGCGGCCGTCGACGCCGTCACCGGGGATCTCGGTGCGGCCGAGCGCGCGGGCGGGCTTCATCCGCAGGTCGTCCCGGTACATGGTGATGTCCAGGGAGCCGACCGGGATCTTCGTGCCGGTGATCGACTCGAGCTTGTCGGCGAGCCGGCGGGCGAGGAAGACACCGCGGGTCGGGATGCCGAGGAGGACCACGTCGTCGGCGCCCTTGGCGCGCTCGACGATCTCGTGGGCGATGCGGGTCAGGACCCGCGCGATGTCGGGGGCCTCGAGAACGGGCCGCGCCGTATCGGTGTGCTGCTGCTGTGCGTCCATATGAAACGGACCTCCTTCTCCGCCTCACGGGACGGACCTTAAAGGACGTCGGAATTGCGCCGTCCACCTTACCAGGGTGGTGGAGTGCCCAGCTCACCGCCGGTACGCCACTCCGGGCGCCGTCGCTCGGGAGGGGGCGGTATGGACCATTCGGCTTGACGGGAGAGTGTCACGCTGCGTAACCTCACAGTGAGTTACCAGCCGCGCGGCGCAGCCGCAGTCGTCACAGCGTCCGGGAGCGTTATGTCCAGCGAATACGCAAAGCAGCTCGGGGCCAAACTCCGTGCGATCCGCACCCAGCAGGGCCTTTCCCTCCATGGTGTGGAGGAGAAGTCCCAGGGCCGCTGGAAGGCGGTCGTGGTCGGTTCGTACGAGCGTGGCGACCGCGCCGTGACCGTGCAGCGTCTGGCCGAGCTGGCGGACTTCTACGGGGTGCCGGTGCAGGAGCTGCTGCCGGGCACCACGCCGGGCGGGGCCGCCGAGCCGCCGCCGAAGCTGGTCCTGGACCTGGAGCGCCTGGCCCACGTCCCCGCGGAGAAGGCCGGCCCCCTCCAGCGCTACGCGGCGACGATCCAGTCGCAGCGCGGCGACTACAACGGCAAGGTGCTGTCGATCCGCCAGGACGACCTGCGCACCCTCGCCGTCATCTACGACCAGTCCCCCTCGGTCCTGACCGAGCAGCTGATCAGCTGGGGCGTCCTCGACGCCGACGCGCGCCGCGCGGTCGCCCACGAGGAGAGCTGACCCGACAGGTCAAGCGCAGAAACGTGCCGCCGGGGCCCCGGGAGTCATCGCGACTCCCGGGGCCCCGGCGTTTTTCCGTGGGCCGCGGCCCGATTCACCCGTGCGGCGGTACGGCGCGGAGCAAACGGCGAAGGGGCCCGCAGCACGTCGCGTGCTGCGAGCCCCTTCGACTGCCGGGGAGCCGCTCAGGCGTCCCGGCGCAGGCGCGGCTTCAGGTCCTTGAAGCGCGCGAGCAGACCGTTCACGAAAGTCGGCGACTCGTCCGTGGAGAACTCCTTGGCGAGCTGCACGGCCTCGTCGATCGCCACCGCGTCCGGCGTGCCGTCCTCCCAGATCAGCTCGTACGCGGCGAGGCGCACGATGTTCCGGTCGGCGACGGGCATCCGGTCGAGGTCCCAGTCCACCGCGTAGGTCGCGATGAGCTCGTCGATCCGGGCCACGTGCTGGGCATAGCCCTCCACCAGCTGCATGGTGAAGTCGTTCACCGGCGGCTGGCGGTCGTCGGCCCGGTGGAGCCGGACCTGGTCCGCGAGGACTTCCTGTACCGAGGCACCACGCTGGTCGGCCTCGAACAGGATCTGGAAGGCCCGCCTGCGGGCCTTGCTCCGGGCGGCCACGGTTAGCTGTTCACCCGGCCGAGGTAGTCGCTGGTGCGGGTGTCGACCTTGATCTTCTCACCGGTGGTGATGAAGAGCGGGACCTGGATCTCGTGGCCGGTCTCCAGGGTGGCGGGCTTGGTGCCACCGGTGGAGCGGTCGCCCTGCACGCCCGGGTCGGTGTGCTGGATGGTGAGCTCGACGGCGGCCGGGAGCTCGACGTAGAGCACGGAGCCCTCGTGCTGCGCCACGGAGGCCGTGAAGCCCTCGATGAGGAAGTTGGCGGCGTCGCCGACGGCCTTGCGGTCGACGTGCAGCTGGTCGTACGTCTGCATGTCCATGAAGACGAAGTAGTCGCCGTCCATGTACGAGAACTGCATGTCGCGGCGGTCGATGGTGGCCGTCTCGACCTTCACACCGGCGTTGAAGGTCTTGTCGACGACCTTGCCGGACAGCACGTTCTTGAGCTTGGTGCGCACGAAGGCCGGGCCCTTGCCGGGCTTGACGTGCTGGAACTCGACGACGGACCACAGCTGGTCCCCGTCGAGCTTGAGCACCATGCCGTTCTTGAGGTCGTTCGTGGAAGCCACGGTTGCGGAATCTCCTGGACTGACGTGGGACCAGGGAGGCGTACGCGCCTTACAGCGCGAGCAGCTCCTTGGTCGTGATGGTGAGTAGCTCGGGTCCGCCGTCCGCCTCCTGGCGCACGACGAGCGTGTCATCGATCCGGACGCCGCCCCGGCCCGGGAGGTGGACCCCCGGTTCGACGGTGACCGGCACACAAGCGTCCAGTTTACCCATGGCCGCGGGTGCGAGCTGCGGGTCCTCTTCGATTTCCAGGCCCACACCGTGCCCGGTGAGGGGCGTGGTGGCGTGGCCATGGCCGGCCGCGGCGAGAATCTGCCGGGCCGCGCGGTCGATGTCCCGGTACTCGGCACCGGGTACGAGCGCCTCCCGGCCGGCCCGCTGAGCGGCGAAGACGAGATCGTACAGCTCGATCTGCCAGTCCGCCGGGGTGGTGCCGATGACGAAGGTGCGGCCGATCTCGCAGCGGTAGCCGCGGTAGTTCGCGCCGAGGCAGACGGAGAGGAAATCGCCCTCCTCGACCCGGCGGTCGGTCGGCTTGTGCCCGGCCCGCCCGGCGTGCGGCCCGGTGGCCACGGAGGTGGCGAAGGCGGGCCCGTCGGCCCCGTGGTCCACGAGCCGGCGTTCGAGTTCGAGGGCGAGGTGCCGCTCGGTCCTGCCGACCAGGATCGACTCCAGGAGCTCGCCGAGGGCCTGGTCGGCGATCTCGGCGGCGATCCGCAGGCAGGCGATCTCGTCCTCGTCCTTGACGATGCGCAGCTGTTCGACGGCGTAGGAGAGGTCGGCCAGGCGCAGCCCGGGTGCGACCGAGCCCATGGCACGGTGCCGCGCCACGGTCAGGTGGTGCTCCTCGACGGCGAGCGCGTCCGCGCCGGCCTTGCGGGAGAAGTCGACGCCCGCGACCGCGGGATCGCCGCCGTCGGTGGGCAGCACCAGCTGGCGCAGCAGCTCGTCGACGCGTCCGTCGGCGGGATCGCCGCCCGGGGCGGTGGGGCGGAGCAGCACGTCCTCGTCGGGGCCGAGCAGCAGTACCGCGCCGGCGGGCGAACCGCCTGCGAGATAGCGGACATTGGCGGGGCGGGAGACCAGGGCCGCCGGGCTGCCCGCTGCCGCGCACCGGTCGCGCAGCCGTAGACGACGGTCCGCATACACCTCAGACATGTTCCGAGCCTACGAGCGGCGGGGCCTGGTGGCCTGTTGTGGACGCCCTTCCGGGCAGCGGCCGACCGGGCGTCGACCGGGCGGGTGTCGACCTTGCGCGGCGGGGTCGGGCGGGTCGGCGGGTCAGGCCGGGGGCCGGCCGGATATCGCGCGGGCCAGGACGTCGTCCAGGACGCGGGCGGTGGTCTCCACGTCGTACGTCGAGTTGTCGATGATCGGGAGCCCGGAGCCGTACCAGCCGGCCATCCGGCCGTGGATCGCGGCGACCTCCTCGTCCGAGAGGCGCCGGTTGCCGCTGCGCTCGGCGTTGCGCTCCAGGACGACGTCCAGGCCGGGCAGCAGCACGACGGGCAGCAGGCCGGGGCCCACGTGGCGCTTCCAGCCGCCGAGGCCGACCACCGGCCAGTCGGGGAAGACCGCGTCGTCGAGGATGCACGAGATGCCGTTGGCCAGGAAGTTGCGGGCGGCGAAGCCGCAGGTGCGGCGGGCGAGCCGGTACTGGGCCTCGGAGTGCTCGTTCCAGCCCGACTGGGGGTCGGCGAAGCCGGAGCAGACCCATTCGCGCACGTCGTCGAGGCTGATGTGGGCGGTGGGGACCGGTCGCCGGGCGGCCCAGTGGCGGGCGACGGTCGTCTTGCCCGCGCCGGCCGGGCCGATCAGCAGCACGGCGAGCGTGGCGGCTCCGGTGCCGGTGACGGCGGGCGGCATCGTGATGGGCCCGGTGACCTGGCCACCGCCCCACCCGGCCGACGGCCCCTGGGGCGCGGCCGGGTGCGGAGCCTGTGCGGCGTGCGGTGCCTGCGGAGCGGCCCCGTGCGGAGTCGGCGCGTACGGGGGCTGGGCCTGCGGAGCCGGGGGGCCCTGGGGGCTCGGCGGAGCCGGGTACGGGTGGTGCGCGGGGACCGGCGGGACGGACGGGTGTCCGCCCTGGGCCCGGGCTCCGGGGACCCCGGCTACCCAGTGCGCCTGGCCCGCGGCTTCGTGCGGTGGCAACGGAGCCCCCATCCCGTGCTGCATCCGGTGCCCACTCCGTCCCTGCGCCGATGATTCCGTCGTTGCCGGAACGTTACCGCCCCCGGCTTCCCCAGGGGAAACGGCCGGGGGCGGATCGTCGTGCCCGAAGCGGTGCCCGTCAGGCGTCGAGCTCCTCCGCGAGCGCGCGCAGGGCGAGCCGGTAGGAGCCGATGCCGAAGCCGGCGACGGTCCCGGTGGCGACGGCGGCGACCACCGAGGTGTGCCGGAACTCCTCACGGGTGTACGGGTTCGAGATGTGCACCTCGATGAGCGGCGCGGTGCGCTGGGCGGCCGCGTCACGCATCCCGTACGAGTAGTGGGTGAACGCGCCCGGGTTGAGGACGACCGGGAGCGAACCGTCGGCGGCCTCGTGCAGCCAGCGGATCATCTCCCCCTCGTCGTTGGTCTCGCGCACCTCGACGTCGAAGCCCAGTTCCTCGCCGAGGGTCCGGCAGGACTCGACGAGGCCCTTGTAGGAGGTGGCGCCGTAGATGTCGGGCTCGCGGGAGCCGAGGCGGCCGAGGTTCGGGCCGTTGAGGACGAGAACGCGACGCCGCTCGGTCACGCGGACACCTCGCCGTAGGCCGCGACGAGGACGGCCGGGTCGGGCCCCTCCAGCACGACCGGCTTGGCCAGACCGTCGAGGACGATGAAGCGCAGCAGGTCGCCGCGGGACTTCTTGTCGACCTTCATGGTCTCCAGGAGCTTGGGCCACTGGTCGCCGCGGTAGGTGAGCGGCAGCCCGACGGACTCCAGGACGGCGCGGTGCCGGTCGGCGGTGGCGTCGTCGAGACGCCCGGCGAGCCGGCCGAGCTCGGCGGCGAAGACCATGCCGACCGAGACGGCTGCGCCGTGGCGCCACTTGTACCGCTCGTTCTTCTCGATGGCATGGGCGAGGGTGTGCCCGTAGTTGAGGATCTCCCGGCGGCCGGACTCCTTGAGGTCGCCGGAGACGACCTCGGCCTTGACCTCGATCGACCGCACGATGAGCTCGGCGGTGTGCGGTCCGGCGGGGGTGCGGGCGGCCTGGGGGTCGGACTCGATCAGGTCGAGGATGACCGGGTCGGCGATGAAGCCGGCCTTGATGATCTCGGCGAGTCCGCTCACGTAGTCGTTCACGGGCAGCGAGTCGAGCGCGGCCAGGTCGCACAGCACGCCGGCGGGCGGATGGAAGGCGCCGACGAGGTTCTTGCCCTCGGCGGTGTTGATGCCGGTCTTTCCGCCGACTGCGGCGTCGACCATGGCGAGGACGGTCGTGGGGACGGCGATCCAGCGCACGCCCCGCAGCCAGCTCGCGGCGACGAAGCCGGCCAGGTCGGTGGTGGCGCCGCCGCCGACGCCGACGATGACGTCGCTGCGGGTGAAGCCGGTCTGGCCGAGCGCCTTCCAGCAGTAGGCGGCGACCTCGACGGTCTTGGCCTCCTCCGCGTTGGGCACCTGGATGGCGACGGCCTCGTAGCCCTGGTCCGCGAGGTCGGCGCGCAGCGCCTCGCCGGTCTCGGCCAGCGCCTCGGGGTGGATCACGGCCACCCGCTTGGCCTGGGGGCCGATCAGGCCGGGGAGCTCACCGAGCAGCTGCCGGCCGACCAGCACCTCGTACGGATCGGTGCCCGCGGAGCCGCCGACCTGGATACGGGTCACTGCCTGGTCCGTCATACGTCCTTCAACTCCAGTGCGTCGAGGATCGCGTCGGCGACCTCTTCGGGCGTGCGGTCGTCGGTGGCGACGACGGCGCTCGCGACTTCTTCGTACAGATGGCGGCGCGCGTCCATCAGCTCGCGCCACTGGCGGCGCGGGTTGACGGCGAGCAGCGGCCGGGCGGCGCCGAGGCCGACGCGGCGCACGGCCGCCTCGACGTCCATCGAGAGGTACGCGACGGGCAGCTCGTGCAGCAGGTCGCGGGTGGCGGCGTCGAGCACGGCGCCGCCGCCGAGCGCGAGGATGCCCTCGTGCTCGGAGACGGCACGGCGCACGGCCTCGCGCTCCAGGGCGCGGAAGTGGTCCTCGCCGTCCTCGACGAAGATGTCCGCGATCTCACGTCCCTCGGCGGCGACGATGTCGGCGTCGGTGTCCCGGTAGGGCGCGCCGAGCCGTTCGGCGAGGAGCGCGCCCACCGTGGACTTGCCGGAGCCCATCGGGCCGACGAGGACGACCAGCGGGCCGCCGGTCACCGGATGTGGAGGTTGTCGAGGTAGGACCGCACGTTGCGGCGGGTCTCCGGGACGCTGTCGCCGCCGAACTTCTCCAGGACGGCGTCCGCCAGGACCAGCGCGACCATCGCCTCGGCGACGATGCCCGCGGCCGGGACGGCGCAGACGTCGGAGCGCTGGTGGTGGGCCGCGGCGACCTCGCCGGTGGCGACGTCGACGGTGGCCAGGGCACGCGGGACGGTGGCGATCGGCTTCATCGCGGCGCGGACGCGCAGCAGTTCGCCGGTGCTGAGGCCGCCCTCGGTGCCACCGGCGCGGCCGGAGCTGCGGGTGATGCCGTCCGGTCCCTTGACGATCTCGTCATGGGCCTGGGAGCCGGGCACCCGGGCGAGCTCGAAGCCGTCACCGACCTCGACGCCCTTGATGGCCTGGATGCCCATGAGCGCGGCGGCGAGCCGGGCGTCGAGGCGCCGGTCCCAGTGCACGTGGGAGCCGAGGCCGACGGGCACGCCGTACGCGAGGACCTCGACGACGCCGCCGAGCGTGTCGCCGTCCTTGTGGGCCTGGTCGATCTCGGCGACCATCGCCTTCGACGCGTCGGCGTCGAGGCAGCGCACCGGGTCGGCGTCGAGCCTCTCGACGTCGGCCGGGGTGGGGTAGACGCCGTACGGGGCCTTGGCGGAGGCCAGCTCCACGACGTGCGAGACGATCTCGATGCCCGCCGACTCCTTCAGGAAGGAGCGGGCCACGGCGCCGAGGGCGACGCGGGCGGCGGTCTCGCGGGCGCTGGCGCGCTCCAGGATCGGCCGGGCCTCGTCGAAGCCGTACTTCTGCATGCCGGCCAGGTCGGCGTGACCGGGGCGGGGGCGGGTCAGCGGCGCGTTGCGGCCGGTCTCCTTGAGCTCGGAGGGGTCGACCGGGTCGGCCGACATGACCTTCTCCCACTTGGGCCACTCGGTGTTGCCGACCATCACGGCGATCGGCGAGCCGAGGGACAGGCCGTGCCGGACGCCACCCAGGAAGGTGACCTCGTCCTGCTCGAACTTCATGCGGGCACCGCGTCCATAGCCGAGACGCCGCCGCGCGAGATGGTCCGCCACCAGCTCCGTGGTGACCGGAACGCCGGCCGGAAGTCCCTCAAGGGTTGCAACCAGCGCGGGTCCGTGGGACTCCCCCGCCGTCAGCCAACGCAACCTGCTCAACGATGCTCCTCATGCTCGCGCCTGGGCACTGCGACGGCGCGACCTGGGTGCGCGGCCCTGGTCCGCCTCCCCCGATCCTCCCACGTCCGCGGACCCGATCGATCTCCGGTCCACGGGTCGGGACACATGTCTCACGGTTCGGGTGAGGCTTCCGCCTCCTCCGGCTCGCTCCCCCGCTGCGACCACCAGTCACGACACCAGGAGCCCACCACGTACAGGACGAGCGCGGCCCCCAGTGCGATGACCGGATAGCGGATCCAGGCCGGCCCGTCCATCAGGACGAAGCGGATCATTCCCCGGACCAGCCAGAGAAGATCGACGGCGATGTCCCATTTCGACGCGAGCAGCACGTCGCCCCCCATGACCTGTCTTTCCCCCTTGATCCACGGATCAGCGCCCGGCGAGCGCCTGCTCCCCCGCCGCCCGCATCGCGGCCAGCGGCCCCGGCGCGCGGCCCGTCATCTGCTCGACCTGGAGCACCGCCTGGTGCACCAGGAGGTCGAGCCCGCCGACGATCCGGCCGCCCCGCGCCGACCAGGCGGCCGCGAGCCGGGTGGGCCACGGGTCGTACAGCACGTCGAACAGCGTGCCGGGCGCGTCGGGCACGGCCTCGGCCAGGGCGTCGGTGGTCCCGGCCGGAGTGGTGGCGATCACGAGCGGCGCCGCGAAGGCCCCGGCCGCGTCGTCCCAGGCGGCGGTGCGCACGTCGACGCCGAGCCGCGCGCCCCAGCCGCGCATCTCGTCGGCGCGGGCCTCGCTGCGTACGTACGCGGTGACCGGACCCGGGCAGATCCGGGCGAGCGCGGCGAGGGCGGAGGAGGCGGTGGCCCCCGCACCGAGGACGGCCGCGGAGTCCACCTTCTCGACGCCCCGCTCACGCAGCGCGGCGACCATGCCGGGGATGTCGGTGTTGTCGCCGACGCGACGCCCGTCCTCGGTGAGGACGACCGTGTTGACGGCCTCGACCGAGGCCGCGGTGTCGGTGATCTCGTCGAGCAGCGGGATGATCGCCCGCTTGAGCGGCATGGTCAGCGAGAGCCCCGCCCACGACGCGTCCAGCTCGCGCACGAAGCCGGGGAGCGCGGCCTCGTCGACCTCGAACCGGCCGTACGACCAGTCGTCGAGACCGAGCTCCCGGTACGCGGTCCGGTGCAGCACCGGGGAGAGCGAGTGGGCGATGGGCGAGCCGAGAACGGCCGCCCGGTGTCGTGTACTCACTGGCCCGACTTCTCCCGCTCCTTCTCGTACTCCGCGACGTTCTTGTTGTGTTCCTGGATCGTCACCGCGAAGACCGTCTTGTTCTCGTTGATCGACACGAAGTAGTACCACGGGCCGGGCGTGGGGTTCATGGCGGAATGCAGGGCGTCCAGGCCCGGGTTGCTGATCGGGCCGGGGATCATGCCCTGGACGCGGTACGTGTTGTACGGGTCCTGGATCTTGCGGAGGTCCTTGACCTGGCCGACGTCGAGCGTGCTCTCGCCCTTGAGGTAGTTGATCGTGGAGTCGAACTCCAGGCGGCCCACGGTCTCCATGTTGCCGGGCTTGAGCCGGTTGTAGACGACCCGCGAGACCTTGTCGAAGTCGTGCTTGTACTTGCCCTCGACCTGCACGAGGCTCGCGACCGTGACCAGCTCCCACGGCCCCTTCAGACCGAGTTCCCGCGCCTTCGCGTCGAGATCGAGCTTCCCGTACTCCGCGTTCGAGCGCGCGACCATCCTGCGCAGCACGTCCTCGGGCTTGGCGCCCTTGGCCACCGGGTAGCTCGCCGGGAAGAGGAAGCCCTCCAGCGGGTCCTTGACCTCGGCGTGGTTCTTCGCCCAGTCGGGCAGGCCCAGGCTGTTCGCCTGCTGGGTGGCGATGCCCTTCGTGGTGCCGGGTTTCAGGTCGAGACGCTTGTCGATCTGCTCGTACACCCAGGCGTTGCGCTTCCCCTCGGGGATGACGAAGTTGGCCTGGCTCGCCGGGTCGAGCAGCAGCGCGACCGCGCTCTCCGCCGACATCTCCTTCTTCAGGGTGTAGACGCCCGCCTGGATGGAGATGCCCTTGGGGTTCTTCTGCTGCGCGGAGACGAAGGCGTCGACGCTCTTCACGACGCCGGCCTTCTTCAGGATGTTGCCGATGTCGTAGCCACCGGCGCCGCGGGGGATCTCGACCTGTACGTCGCCCGAGCCCGTGCCCACGTAGTCCGGCGCCGCGCCGAACTGGCCCTGCCAGAACTGGTAGCCGAAGTAGCCGATTCCGCCCACGCCGCCGACGATGACGGCAGCCACCACCAGGCAGGCCATGCCGTTCTTCGCCTTGCGGCCCTTGTTGCCGCGGCGGTCCCCGCCGGAGCGGGAGCCGCGGCGATCGGCCGGCTCCTCCTCGTACGCGTCCTCGTGGTCGTCCTCGTCGGCGGCGTACTCGTCCTCGCGCTCCTCGCGGCCGCGACGGCGCCGGGTGCCCGTGGCGGGTTCCTCACCGGTGAAGAAGGGATGGTCCTCCTCCTGCGGCTCCGCGTCCCAGTCCGTCGCCGGCTGCGGCGGGACCTGCCGGCGGCCCGGGGGCTGCGGCGGCGGGTAGGCCTCGGGGGTGCCGTAGAAGTCCGGGTTCTGCCCGCCGTACGGATCGGCGGGAGGGGCGTTGTACGGCATGGCAGCCTGGCCGGTCTCCCAGTTGCCGTCGTACTGCTGTGCGGGGTACCCGGGCGTGTCGTGACCGCCCGGGTTGCCGTACTGCTGCCCGTCGTAGTGCTGCCCGCCGTACTGATGTCCGTCGTACTGGTGTCCGCCGTACTGCTGCGCGCCGTACTGCTGCTGCGCGTCATAGGCCTGCGGCTGCTGCTGGTACATGCCGTCGGCGAACGCCTGCTGCTGCCCGTACGGGTCCTGGTGGCCGTACTGCGCCTGCTGCGGGTAGTGCTGCTGACCTTCCCACCCCTGGTCCCCGTACAGGGGGTCCGTGGGGTGCCACGGTTCGGAGCCGGGGCTCCGGCCATAATCAGTCATCGTTCCCCAAACAGCCGCGAGGCTTCCGGACGTTCCGCCTCTACGTTGTGCGGCAGCTGTTCGAACACCGCCGCATCGCGCGGAACGTTACCGTATCGCGATCAGATGACCACTTCGACGCCCTCACCGGGCGGATTACCTGATACCCGTTCGGACTCAAGAGCGTTCTGAAGGATGATCACAGCGGCGGCCTGGTCGATGACCGAACGTCCCTTCTTGGACTTCACGCCCGAGGCCCGCAGCCCCTGGGTCGCCGTGACGGTCGTCATCCGCTCGTCGACGAGCCTGACCGGGATCGGCGCGATGCCCTTGGCCATCTCGCGGGCGAAGGCACGGACCTTGGTCGCGGCCGGGCCCTCCCGCCCGCTGAGCGAGCGGGGCAGACCCACGACGACCTCGATCGGCTCGTACTCCTCGACGATCTGGCGAAGCCGCCGGTGGGCGGCCGGGACGTCACGCCCCGGCACGGTCTCCACCGGCGTGGCGAGGACCCCGTCGGGGTCGCACGAGGCGACCCCGATCCGGGCGTCCCCGACGTCGACCGCGATACGGCGGCCTCGACGCATCGTCACGCGATCTCCAGCACCTGACGCTCGACGGCCTCGATGGCGGCGCCGACGGCCTCCGGGTTCTGGCCGCCGCCCTGGGCGACGTCCGGCTTGCCGCCACCGCCGCCGCCGAGGGTCTTGGCGGCCGTGCGGACCAGCTCGCCGGCCTTGAAGCCGCGCTCGCGGGCGGCCTCGTTGGTGGCGATGACCGTGAGCGGCTTGCCGTTGGCCGTGGTGAAGAGGGCCACGACGGCCGGGCGGTCCGAGGGGATGCGGCCGCGGACGTCGAGGACCAGCTTGCGCAGGTCGTCGGCGCCGGTGCCGTCCGGCACCTGGCCGGTGACCAGGGCCACCCCGCGGACGTCCTGGGCGGAGTCGACCAGACCGGCGGCGGCCTGCAGGACCTTCTCCGCGCGGAACTTCTCGATCTCCTTCTCGGCGTCCTTCAGCTTGCCGAGCATCGAGGAGATCTTCTCCGCCAGCTCCTCCGGGCGGCCCTTGACCAGCTCCTGGAGCTGGGCGACGACCGTGTGCTCACGGGCGAGGAAGTTGTACGCGTCGACGCCGACCAGGGCCTCGATGCGGCGCACGCCGGAGCCGATGGAGGACTCGCCGAGCAGCTTCACCAGACCGAGCTGGGCGGTGTTGTGCACGTGCGTGCCGCCGCACAGCTCCTTGGAGAAGTCGCCGATGGTGACGACGCGGACCTGCTCGCCGTACTTCTCGCCGAACTCGGCGATGGCGCCCTGGCGCTTGGCCTCGTCGATCGGCATGACCTCGGCGTGGACCTCCAGCTCGCGCGCGAGGACCTCGTTGATCTTCTGCTCGACGTCCATGAGGACGGTGCCCGGGACGGCGTTCGGCGAGCCGAAGTCGAAGCGGAAGCGGCCGGGCTGGTTCTCCGAACCGGCCTGGGCGGCGGTCGGACCGAGGGCGTCGCGCAGCGCCTGGTGGGTCAGGTGGGTGGCGCTGTGGGCGCGGGCGATGGCCCGGCGGCGGCGCACGTCGATGGCGGCGTAGGCGGTGGAGCCCACGGTGACCTCGCCGACCTGCACCGAGCCCTTGTGCACGGAGACGCCGGGGACCGGCTGCTGCACGTCGCGGACCTCGATGACGGCGCCGGAGTGCAGCTTGATGCGGCCCTGGTCGGCGATCTGGCCGCCGCCCTCGGCGTAGAACGGGGTGCGGTCGAGGACGACCTCGACCTCGTCGCCCTCGGAGGCGGCGGGCGACGGGAGGCCGTTGACCAGCAGGCCGACGACGGTGGTCTCGCCCTCGGTGTTGGTGTAGCCGGTGAACTGGGTGGCGCCGGCGGCGTCGGCGATCTCCCGGTACGAGGTGACGTCGGCGTGGCCGGTCTTCTTGGCCTGGGCGTCGGCCTTGGCGCGCTCCCGCTGTTCCTTCATCAGACGGCGGAAGCCGTCCTCGTCCACGGAGAGGCCCTGCTCGGCGGCCATCTCCAGGGTGAGGTCGATCGGGAAGCCCCAGGTGTCGTGGAGCAGGAACGCCTTGTCGCCGGCGAGGACCGTGCCGCCGGCGGCCTTGGTCTCGGTGACGGCGGTGTCGAGAATGTTCGTGCCGCCCTTGAGGGCCTTGAGGAACGCGGCCTCCTCGGCGAGGGCGACCGTCTCGATGCGCTTGCGGTCGGTCTCCAGCTCCGGGTACTGCTCGCCCATCGTCCTGATGACCGTGTCGACGAGTTCGCCGACGACCGGGCCGGTGGCGCCGAGCAGGCGCATGTTGCGGACGGCGCGGCGCATGATGCGGCGCAGCACGTAGCCGCGGCCCTCGTTGCCGGGGGTGACGCCGTCGCCGATGAGCATGACGCTGGTGCGCATGTGGTCGGCGACCACGCGCAGCGAGACGTCCGAGTCGTGGGCCTTGCCGTAGGCGACGCCGGTGAGCTCGGTGGCCTTGTCGATGACGACCTTGAGGGTGTCGGTCTCGTACATGTTCTGCACGCCCTGGAGGATCATCGCCAGGCGCTCGAGACCGAGGCCGGTGTCGATGTTCTTGGACGGCAGGTCGCCGAGGATCTCGAAGTCCTCCTTGCCGATGCCCCGACCCCGCTCGTACTGCATGAAGACGAGGTTCCAGATCTCGACGTACCGCTCGTCGTTGACGGCGGGGCCGCCCTCGACGCCGAACTCGGGGCCGCGGTCGTAGTTGATCTCGGAGCAGGGGCCGCAGGGGCCGGGGACGCCCATGGACCAGAAGTTGTCCTTCTTGCCCAGGCGCTGGATGCGCTCGGCGGGCACGCCCACGACGTCGCGCCAGATGGCCTCGGCCTCGTCGTCGTCCTGGTAGACGGTGATCCAGAGCTTCTCCGGCTCCAGCCCGTAGCCGCCGTGCTCCACCGAGGTGGTCAGCAGCTCCCAGGCGAGCTTGATGGCGCCTTCCTTGAAGTAGTCGCCGAAGGAGAAGTTGCCGCACATCTGGAAGAACGTGCCGTGGCGGGTGGTCTTGCCGACCTCTTCGATATCGGGCGTGCGCACGCACTTCTGCACGCTGGAGGCGCGCGTGAAGGGCGGCTTGACCTCACCCAGGAAGTAGGGCTTGAAGGGCACCATGCCGGCCGGGACGAGGAGCAGAGTCGGGTCGTCCGCGATGAGCGACGCCGAAGGGACGACGGTGTGCCCGCGCTCCTCGAAGAAGCTCAGCCAGCGGCGGCGGATTTCAGCCGACTCCATCAGTGGTCCTCATTCCGGTTGTACGAGAGCGAATACGTGGTGGTGGTGGGGGTGGTGTGCGGCCCGAGCGCGGCCCTGCGGCGCGGTGCCGGCAGCGCGCGGTCGTGCTCCGGGTCGACCGGGGCGTCCAGGCCCAGGGCCTCGCCGAGCTCGGCCTCCCGCTGGAGCATGTTCGCCCGCACGTCGAGGGCGAATCCCACGGCGCGGTCCTTCAGCTTGTGGCCTGCCTCGACGGCCTTGTCGGCCGCCTGGGCCGCAAGGCTCTCCGGGGTCAGCTGCCTGATCTTGCGGTTGACCTTGGTGGTGGCCCACACGCCGGCGGCCGCGCCCGCGGTGAACCAGAACGTACGGCGGAACATCGTGCTCAGCCCTTCTGCTTCCGGCGCCTCGCGGACGGCACGGTGCGACCGACGATCACAGTACGCCGCTCGGCGGCGGGCGGCGCGTCCTGCCGCCCGCGGCCGCCGAGGGCCTTGCGCACGCCGTATCCGAAGGCCGCGACCTTGACCAGCGGGCCGCCGAAGGTGGACGCGACGGTGGTGGACAGCGCGGAGGCGTTGGAGGTGACCTCCTGGACGTCCGAGGCGATGGCGTCGACCCGGTCGAGCTGGGTCTGCGCGGAGCGCACGGTCGCCGACGCGTCGGCGAGCAGCGGGACGGCCTGGTCGGTCACGTCCGCCACGAGCTTGGTGGTCGCCTTGAGCGTCTGTGCCAGCCTCACCAGCACCACGGCCAGGAAGGAGACGAGGATCGCCCAGAACACGGCCACCAGGATCCCGGCAACCTCACCACCGGTCACTCCGCACCGCTCTCTGCTGTCGTCGGGCCTCGGACGGTCGTCGGACCCGTGCTGCTAAACGTCCTCCGACCCTATCGCGCCGGAGGTCTCCCGCCGTACCGCATTACCGCTTGTGGGAGGGGAGTTGCGCGGGACCGATTGTACGGAGCGCGCCCGGGTGAGTACGCTCCGTGTCCCATGCGACGGAGCAATCTCCCTGCGGAGCTGAACCGGTTCGTGGGACGGGCCGCGGAACAGGACGAACTGGCCCGGATGCTCGACGAGTTCCGGCTGGTCACGGTCGTCGGGGTGGGTGGTGTCGGCAAGACCCGGCTCGCGCTGCGGACCGCGGCGGCGCTGCAGAAACGCTACGTCGACGGGGTGCGGCTCGCCGAGCTGTCCTCGCTGCGCGACCCGGATCTGGTCGCGCACGCCCTGGTCGAGGCGCTCGGTCTGACCGACCACACGCTGCGCCGGCCGCGCGAGGTGCTCGTGGAGCATCTCGCGGAACTCCGGCTGCTGCTGGTCCTGGACGGCTTCGAGCATCTGGTGGAGGAGTGCGCGGGGCTGCTGCGGCAGCTGCTGTCGCGCTGCCCCGGGCTCACGGTGCTGGCGGCGGGTCGCCGGCCGCTGCGGGTGGACGGCGAGGCGGTGCTGACGCTCGCGCCGATGGACGACGCGGACGCCATGGACCTGCTCTCGGGGCGTGCCGTGGAGGCGGGGGCGGCCGTAGCGCCCGGCGGTCCGGGGAGTCTGCGGGAGCTGTGCCGGCGCCTGGACGGGATTCCGCTGGCGCTGGAGCTGGCGGCGGCGCGGCTGCCGCTGCTCACGGTGGAGGAGATGCTGCGGCGGCTCGACGACCGCTTCCGGCTGCTCGACCGGGGGCGGCGGGGCGCGCTGCCCCGGCACCGGACGCTGCGGACGGCGATCGGCTGGAGCCACGAGCTGTGCACGCCGGAGGAACGGCTGCTGTGGGCGCGGCTGTCGGTGTTCGCCGGTCCCTTCGACCTGGAGGCCGTGGAGTACGTGTGCGGAGGCCCCGGACTGCCCGCGGACCGGGTGCTCGACGTGCTCGGGGAGCTGCTGGCGCAGGCGCTCGTGGCGCGCGAGGACACGGCGGCGGGCCCGCGCTACCGGATGCTCGACACGGTCGGCGCGTACGGGGCGGAGTGGCTGGCGGCGCTGGGCGACACGGAGCGGATGCGGCGTCGTCACCGGGACTGGTACATGGGTCTTGCCACCTGGTGCGAGCTGGAGTGGTTCAGCCCCCGGCAGGCGGAGGTGGCGGCCTGCACGGACGTGGCGCTGCCGAATCTGCGGGCGGCGCTCGAGGTGTGCCTGGAGGTGGCGGAGGACGCGTCCCTGGCCCAGCACCTGGCCGGCACGCTGTGGTTCTACTGGGCGGGCTGCGGACGGCTCTCCGAGGGGCGGCACTGGCTGGACCGGGCGCTCGGCGCGGTCGCGTCCCCGGCGGACTCGGCGCACGAGGACGCCCGGCTGAAGGCGCTGTGGGTGCTCGGCTACGTGGCGATCCTGCAGGGCGACGACACGGCGGCGGTTGCGGCGCTGCACGAGTGCGGGGAGCGGGCCCGGGCCGCGGGGAACGCGGTGGCGGAGGCGTACGCGACGCACCGGATGGGCTGCCTGGCCCTGCTCTCGGACGACATGCCGCGGGCCGAGGAGCTGATCGGGCGGGCGCTCGCCGCGTACCGGGAGCTGGGCGAGCTGAACAGCAACGTGCTGATGGGCCAGGTGGAGCTGGCGATGGCGCGTGCCTTCCAGGGGGATGTGGAGGGGGCGGTGGCGCTGTGCGCGGAGGTGCGGGAGGTCTGCGAGGAGCGGGGCGAGCGCTGGACCCGGGCGTACGCGCTCTACGTACTGGGCTACGCGGCGTTGACCGGCGGCGATCACGCGGCGGCGCGGGAGTTGCTCGCCGAGTGCCTCACGATCAACCACACCTTCCGCGACCTGGTGGGTCTGGTGCTCGCGATCGAGCTGCTGGCGCTGGTGGCGGTGACCGAGGGCGACGCGGCGGAGGCGGCGGTGCTGCAGGGCGCGGCGATGCCGGTGTGGGATGCCGTGGGTCTGCCGTTGTTCGGCTCGGCGCACTTCAACGGCGCGCGGGCCCTGTGCGCGGGGCGGGCGGGCGAGCTGCTCGGCGCCCGGGGCTACGGGGACCGGTACCGCGAGGGCGAGGGGCTCTCGCTGGACGCGGCGGTGGACCGGGCGCTGGCCGAGCGCCGGGATCCGGCCATGATCGGGGGCGGTTCCGGGGTGCGGGCGCAGCGCCCGTTCCGCAGCGGCCGGGCGCCGGTCCCGGGAACGCGGAAGCCCGCCGGCTCCCCCTCCCGAAAGGGCGGGGAAGCGGCGGGCTGAACACCGCGGGGGTGTACTACGTCCGTGGAAGGATCAACGGGCGTAGTACTCGACGACCAGCTGCTCGTCGCAGATGACCGGGATCTCCTTGCGGTTCGGGTCGCGGTCGAGGCGGAAGGCCAGGGCCTTCAGGTTGACCTGCAGGTAGCGCGGGGTCTCACCGTCGGCGGCGAAGCCACCCTCGCGGGCGACCTGGAAGAGGGTCTTCGCGCGGGACTTCTCGCGGACCATCACGACGTCGTCGGGACGGACGCGGAAGGACGGCTTGTCGACCTTCTGGCCGTTGACCTGGATGTGGCCGTGGACGACCATCTGACGGGCCTGGTAGATGGTGCGGGCGATGCCCGAACGCAGGACCAGGGCGTCGAGGCGACGCTCGAGCTCGACGACCAGCGCCTCGCCCGTCTTGCCCTCGGCCTTCTTGGCACGGTCGTAGGCGCGGGCCATCTGGCGCTCGCTGATGTCGTACTGGGCGCGCAGACGCTGCTTCTCGAGCAGACGGACCTTGTAGTCCGAGTTCTGCTTGCGGCCACGGCCGTGCTCGCCCGGCGGGTAGGGGCGGGCCTCGAAGTACTTGACGGCCTTCGGCGTCAGCGCGATACCGAGCGCACGGGACTTCTTGACCTTGGGACGCGACTGGTTAGGCACGTTCTCCAGACCTCCGTTGTAGGTTAGGTTAGGCTCACCTTACTTAAGGAGATCGCATGTCTCGCCCGGGGAACACCACGCGCATCACGGACGGCAACACAAAAAACGATGCTTCTTCGCCCGCGCATCCCGAAGGGGATGCCACGAGCGGCATCGATGTGACGGAGGTCCGATCAGCTCATGGTCAGCCGCGTCCGAACGGGCTTGAAATCGCACGGATGCCGTCAGCAGCCGAGCGCACACGAACTCTCGTACAGAGTACATGCTCCGCGGTGCTGCTGATTCCCGGGGTCGAGGGACACCGGCCCGAGCAGCTCTCCCCCGAGGCCCGCGCGGTCGGCCCCGACGGCGAGATCCTCCTGCTCTACCCGGCCGACGCGCCGCCGGTGCGCGCGGCCACGCACGCCCAGGACGACGAACTGCCGGTCGTGCTCGAACTCACGGACGTCGCCCCCGTCTCGGTCCCCCACCGTATCCGCGGCCGCGCCTGGATCCACGGCTGGCTCACCTGCCTGCCGGGGATCGCCGAACCCGGCCGGATGATGCTGCGCCTGGAGATCGGCGCGGCCGACGTCGACGACCTGTGGGGCAGCGGCACGGTGGACCCGGAGGACTTCGCGGAGGCCGCGCCCGACCCGGTGCACCTCCACGAGACCGAGGTCCTCCAGCACCTGCACGCCGCCCACGGCGACCGGATGCGCGAGCTGACCGCGCTGCTCGGCAGCCACGCCGCCGCGATCGTGCCCACCCGCGACGTCGCCCCCCTGGCCCTCGACCGCTTCGGACTGCGCGTCCGCTTCAGCTCCGGCCCCGACCACTGCTTCGACGCGCGCTTCGACTTCCCCCGGCCGGTGCGCGACGTCACCGGGCTGCGCCGTGAGATGCACCGCCTCTTCGAGGCCGCGCGCGCCTGAGCGCTCACCGGCGGGCGGCGGAACCGGCGCCGGAGCGCAGGGCACCCGCGGTGAGCACGGCGCGGGCGCCGGCGCCCCCGAGCCCCCTGTACGGATCACGAGCAGAGCACGGGACGGCTCAGCCGTCCTCGCCCTTCAGGCGCGCACGGACCTTCTCCACCACGTCCGCGTAGCGGGCCTCCGCCCCGTAGCGGGTCGGCTCGTAGTAGCGCTTGCCGTGGACGGTGTCCGGGGCGTACTGCTGGGGCGCGATGGCACCCGGGACGTCGTGGGGGTACACGTATCCCTGGGCGTGACCCAGCTTGGCGGCGCCCTTGTAGTGGCCGTCGCGCAGGTGGGGCGGGACCGGGCCCGCCAGGCCGTTGCGGACGTCGGCCTGCGCGGCGAAGATCGCGTTCGTCGCCGCGTTGGACTTCGGGGCCAGGGCCAGGGCGATCGTGGCGTGGCTCAGGGTCAGCGCCGCCTCGGGGAAGCCGATCATCGCGACGGCCTGGGCGGCGGCCACCGCGAGCGGCAGGGCGCCCGGGTCGGCGAGGCCGATGTCCTCACTCGCGGAGATCATCAGACGGCGGGCGATGAACCGCGGATCCTCCCCCGCCTCGATCATCCGCGCCAGATAGTGCAGGGCCGCGTCCACGTCCGAGCCGCGGATCGACTTGATGAGGGCGCTCGCCACGTCGTAGTGCTGGTCGCCGTCCCGGTCGTACTTCACCGCCGCCCGGTCGACGGTCTCCTCGACCGTCTCCAGGCTGATCTCCGGCTCGCCCTTGGCGATCGCGGCGCCCGCGGCCGCCTCCAGGGCGGTCAGGGCGCGCCGCGCGTCGCCGCCGGCGATCCGCAGCAGATGGGCCTCGGCGTCCTCGGGCAGGGTCACCGCTCCGCCGAGCCCGCGCTCCTCGTCGAGCGCCCGGCGCAGCAGTGCGCGCAGGTCGTCGTCGGTGAGCGGCTCCAGGGTGAGCAGCAGCGAGCGGGAGAGCAGCGGGGAGATCACCGAGAAGTACGGGTTCTCGGTGGTGGCGGCGATCAGCGTCACCCAGCGGTTCTCCACGGCCGGGAGCAGCGAGTCCTGCTGGGCCTTGGAGAAGCGGTGGATCTCGTCGAGGAAGAGGACGGTCTCCTTGCCGTAGCCGCCGACGGCCCGCCGGGCCCCGTCGATGACGGCGCGGACCTCCTTGACGCCCGCGGTGATCGCGGAGAGCTCGACGAAGCGCTTGTTGGTGGCCTTCGAGACCACGTACGCGAGGGTGGTCTTGCCGATGCCGGGCGGACCCCACAGGATCACGGAGGAGGCACCCGCCGGTCCCCCGTCACCGTCCCCGACGAGCCGGCGCAGCGGTGATCCGGGCTTGAGCAGATGGCTCTGGCCCACCACCTCGTCGAGGGTGCGCGGACGCATCCGGACGGCCAGCGGGCTGCCGGCCGGGTCCTTCTCCTGGCGTTCTTCTGCGGCTGCGGTAAAGAGGTCGGGCTCCACGGTCATGAAGCCTAAGCGAGAGCACTGACAGTCCGGTCCAGGAGCGGTGCCGGGCTCAGCTGGTCCAGAAGTCCCACCAGCGGGTCAGGATCAGCATGCCGATGATGCCGACGTGCAGCACCGGCAGGACCCAGGTGAACTCGTCGAAGAAGGTGCGCAGGCCGGAGGGGGCGGGGATGACGCCGCGTCGGACGTTGTGCGAGGTCGTGTACCAGAACATGACGATGGTGGCGACCCAGGCGAGGCAGCACCACAGGCACAGGGCGTTGATCTCGTACAGCGACTGGGTCATCAGCCAGGTGCAGAAGCCGACGCCGAAGAGGGTGCCCGCGTTGAGGCCGAGCCAGTACCAGCGCCGGTAGCGGGCCCCGGCGAGGAGGCCGACGCCGATGGCGATCACCACGGCGTAGGTGACGAGGCCGAGCATCGGGTTCGGGAAGCCGAACGCCGAGGCCTGCTCGCTCTTCATGACGCTGCCGCACGACACGATCGGGTTCAGGCTGCACCCGGGCGTGAAGTTCGGGTCCTCCAGGAGCTTGAACTTGTCGAGCGTGATCACCCAGGAGGCGAGCAGCCCGGCCGCCCCGGTGATCACCAGGAGCCAGGCGAAGGCACGGCCGGCCCCGATGGTGCGGGAGTCCTCCCGCACGGCGGTCTCGTTCGCGGCCGCTGCTTTCGTCATGTCGGTCTACTCGCTCTTCTCGCTCTGGGCTCGTCCCGCTGACCGAGCACGGTCATTGTGCCGCACAGGGTGGCACGGGTGGCGTGTGCGGGGAGTAAGGCCCTCGACTGCGGGGCGGGGGCGTGCGAGCATCTGGCGCGCTGTTGCGATCTTCGTACCGACCGGGAGTGTCCTTGACCACCGCATCCGCTCCGCTCACCGTCGTCGCACCCGCCGGCATCCGTGAGCGGGCCACGTTCCACGGCGAGGCCGTCGAGATCGTCCGGGGCCGGCACGTGACCCGGATCCCGGTGACGGCGATCCACGACGTCGAGGTGCACGCGTACGGCCTGGTGGTGCAGCTGACCGGGCGCTCCGACGACGACGTCGACCACGCCGCCGCCCAGCGCATGGGGCACTCCTCGGTCGCCGCGGCCCGCACCTTCGCCACGGCGGTGCGCGCGGCCGCCGAGGCGGCGGGACGACGCCCGAACGGGCTGTCCCAGGTGACGTCGACGACCCGCGCGGGCAACCCCTTCGGCTCGTGGTGGTTCCGGATCCTGTTCGTGGAGGCGCTGCTCGGCCTCGTGCTGCTCGTCACGTACCCGTACGACGAGAACACCGCGTCGGCGGCAGGCATGACGATCCTGCTGTCGGCCCTTCTCGGCCCCTGCGCCTGGCTGGTCTGCCGGTTCGCCTGGGACCACATGCTGCGCGACCCGTGGATCCTGCTGCGGCGCGGTGTGATGGTGAACGGCGAGGTCCTCCAGCACCGCCGCAAGGGCGGCGACAACGCGCTGTACTACCCGATGCTGCGCTTCACCACCGAGGAGGGCGAGCAGCACGAGGTGCTGTCCTGCGTGGGCCGCGCCGGCCAGGGCGGATCCGGCCGGATCGCGCTGCGGTACGACCCCCAGGACCCCGGCACCCGGGCCGGGCGAACCCTGACCTTCTCGCACTTCTTCTGGTCGCTCGTGCTGAGCGGCCTCGCCCTGGGCCTGGTCGTTGCCTCGGCCGGCCCGCCGATCGCGCTGCTCGTGCTGACCTTCGGCGGCTGACCGCCCCACGACACGGAAGGGGCCCGGTCCGCGTCCTCCGCGGTCCGGGCCCCTTCCCGTACGTCCGTACGGACTCGGCTCAGGCGAGCTTCGCCTTCACCGTCTCCACCAGCGCGTCCAGGGCGACCGGCTGCTGTTCGCCGGACTCCATGTCCTTGAGCTGCACCACGCCCTCGGCGAGGTCGCGCTCGCCGGCCACGACGGTGAAGCGGGCGCCGGAGCGGTTGGCGTCCTTCATCGAACCCTTGAGGCCCTTGCCGCCGAAGGAGAAGTCCGCGGCGACGCCCTCCCTGCGGAGCTCGGTGACCTTGCCGAAGAGCAGACGGCGCGCCTCCTCGCCGAGCGCGACGGCGAAGACGCTGGTCGTCGCCGGGAGGTCCAGCTCGATGCCCTCGGCCTCCAGGGCCAGGACCGTGCGGTCCACACCGAGCGCCCAGCCCACCGACGGGAGCGCCGGGCCGCCGATCATCTCGGACAGGCCGTCGTAGCGGCCACCGCCGCCGACCGCCGACTGCGAGCCCAGACCGTCGTGGACGAACTCGAAGGTGGTCCGGGTGTAGTAGTCCAGACCGCGCACCAGCTTGGCGTCGTCCTCGAAGACCACGCCCGCAGCGGTGATCAGCGCGCGCACCTCCTCGTGGTACGCCTTGCACGCGTCGCACAGGTAGTCGCGCAGCAGCGGGGCGTCGGCCAGCTGCTTCTGCACCGACTCGCGCTTGTCGTCGAGCACGCGCAGCGGGTTGATCTCGGCGCGGCGCAGGGTCTCCTCGTCCAGGTCGAGCCCGCGCAGGAAGGTCTGCAGGGCCTCGCGGTAGACGGGGCGGCACTCCTTGTCGCCGAGGGAGTTCAGCAGGATGCGGAAGTTCCGCAGGCCGAGCGAGCGGTAGGCCTGGTCGGCCAGAATGATCAGCTCGGCGTCGAGCGCCGGGTCCTCCGCGCCGATGGCCTCGGCACCGACCTGCGAGAAGTGGCGGTAGCGGCCCTTCTGCGGGCGCTCGTAGCGGTAGTACGAGCCGGAGTACCAGAGCTTGACCGGGAGGTTGCCCTGCTTGTGCAGGCTGGCCTCCAGGGCCGCGCGCAGCACGGAGGCGGTGCCCTCGGGGCGCAGGGCGAGCTTGTCGCCGCCCTTGGTCTCGAAGGCGTACATCTCCTTGGTGACGATGTCGGTGGACTCGCCGACACCGCGGGCGAACAGGTTGACGTCCTCGAAGCCGGGGGTCTCGACGTAGCCGTAGCCGGCCGTGCGCAGCGGGCCGGAGATGGCCTCGCGGACCGCCAGGTACTTCGCCGAGAAGGGCGGGATCAGGTCGTACGTGCCCTTGGGGGCCTTGAAGGTGCTCACGGAAGTCTCTCGTCACATTCCTCGTCGGGGAGCCCGGAAATCACTGCTGCTCCCTTGCCGGACCGCCGCCACCTGCCGCAGATAGGGGTTGGTGGCGCGTTCCTGGCCGATGGTCGTCTGGGGACCGTGCCCCGACAGCACCACGGTCGAGTTGTCGAGCGGCAGGCACACGCGGGCCAGCGACTCCAGCATCTCGTCCATGTCACCGCCGGGCAGGTCGGTGCGTCCGATGGAGCCGGCGAACAGCAGGTCTCCGGAGAAGAACACGGAGGGGATCTCCGTGGTCTCCGGGGTCCTGAAGGTCACCGACCCCTTGGTATGACCGGGCGCATGCGCGACGGAGAACTCCATACCGGCGAGCCGCAGCTCGGCGCCGTCGGTGAGCTCGTGCACGTCGTCGGGCTCGCCCACGGTCAGCTCGCCCATGAGGGGCATCCCGATGGAGCGGCCGAGGGCCTTCTCCGGGTCGCTCATCATGTACCGGTCGGCGGGATGGATCCACGCGGGTACGTCATGGGCGCCGCAGACCGGGACGACGGAGGCGACGTGGTCGATGTGGCCATGGGTGAGGACCACCGCGACGGGCTTGAGCCGATGCTTCTTCAGCGTCTCCTCGACTCCCTGGGCGGCCTGGTGGCCCGGGTCGATGATGACGCACTCCTCGCCTGCGGCGGGGGCGACCACGTAGCAGTTGGTGCCCCAGGCCCCGGCGGGGAACCCGGCAATCAGCACGATCTTCCTCTTGTCTCGTCCGGCAGTTGGCTGCGGCGATGCGGAATGCAGCAGATCAGAGCCTACCGGCGGTGCGTATTCCACAGCCAACCCGTATACGGTACGGGCACACCCGGCCAGGACAGAACAGACGATCGACAAGGAGCGGACCCGGTGGTCAGCAGCGATCAGCGGCGGCGGCAGCTCGCCAGGGACAAGTACCAGCGGCAGCAGCAGCGGCGTGAGGAGGCACGGCGCAGGTCGCGGCGGAACACCGTCATCGCCTCCTCGCTCGCCGTGGTGCTCGCCGCGGGCGGCGCCGTGTGGGCGTCGGTGGCCCTGACCGACGACGACTCGAAGGGCTCGGACAACGTCGCGGCCGAGCCGTCGAACACGCCGAGCACCGAGCCGACGAAGGCGCAGCCCGAGCCGGCGATGTCGGTCGACAAGAAGGCCACGTACACGATGGCCCTCACGACGAACGTCGGCGCGATCACGGTCACGATGGACGCGGCGAAGGCCCCGCACACCGTGAACTCCTTCAAGCACCTCGCCGACAAGAAGTACTTCGACGGGACGAAGTGCCACCGCCTGACCACCTCGGGCATCTACGTGCTGCAGTGCGGCGACCCCAAGGGCGACGGCACCGGCGGCCCCGGCTACTCGATCCCGGACGAGAACCTGAACGGGCTCGGCAAGGCGGGCGCGGACGGCACCGTGACCTTCCCGAAGGGCACCGTGGCCATGGCGAACGCCGGCCCGGGCACCGGCGGCAGCCAGTTCTTCCTCGTCTACAAGGACACCAAGCTCCCGCCGAACTACACCCCCTTCGGCACCTTCGACGCTGCCGGCATCAAGGTCGTCGAGGAGGTCGCCAAGGCCGGTGTCGCGGGTGGCTCGGGCGACGGCGCGCCGCAGAAGGCCGTGACGATCGAGAAGGCGACCGTCGGCAAGAAGTGAGCCGACGAGGGCGGCAGCGGCGGCCCGGGGACCACACCTGCGCGTGACCGTTGAATTTCGGTCGTGCTGAGTGCGGACAGCCGGGCCGCCGTTCGCCTAGATTGGCGTTGTGCAGCGCAGGCCGTCGGCCGTGCTGTGGAGGGCGGGCGAGGCCCGCCGGGAAACCGTGGACGATGCCAGGGGGCGGGGCCCCCGCGACGGCATCATGGTGAGGAGGCGCTGTGAGCAGCGACCCGTGGGGCCGCGTCGACGAGACGGGCACCGTGTACGTGCGTACGGCCGAGGGCGAGCAGGTCGTCGGATCGTGGCAGGCCGGCACCCCCGAGGAGGCGCTGGCCTACTTCGAGCGCAAGTACGAGGGCCTGGTGGTCGAGATCGGCCTCCTCGAGAAGCGGGTGAGGACCACCGACCTCTCCGCCAAGGACGCCACGACGGCCATCGAGCACATCCGTCAGCAGGTCGCGGAGCACCACGCGGTGGGCGACCTGGCCGCGCTGGCGACCCGACTCGACAAGCTGACCGAGACGGTGGAGTCCCGCCGCGAGGAGCGCAAGGTCCAGAAGGCGAAGCAGGCCGACGAGGCCCGCTCGGCCAAGGAGGCCCTGGTCACCGAGGCCGAGGAGCTGGCTCAGAGCGAGCAGTGGCGTTCCGCGGGCGAGCGGCTCCGGGCGCTCGTGGACACGTGGAAGGGCCTTCCGCGGCTCGACCGCAAGTCCGACGACGAGCTGTGGCACCGCTTCTCACACGCCCGCTCGGCGTTCTCCAAGCGTCGCAAGGCCCACTTCGCCGCGCTCGACTCGCAGCGCGAGGAGGCCCGCAAGACCAAGGAGAGGCTGGTCGCCGAGGCCGAGGCGCTGTCCGGCTCCACCGACTGGGGGGCGACGGCCGCCCGCTACCGCGAGCTGATGGCGGACTGGAAGGCGGCGGGCCGCGCCCAGCGCGAGCACGAGGACGACCTGTGGAACCGCTTCCGCGGCGCCCAGGACGTCTTCTTCGCGGCCCGTGGCGAGGTCTTCGCGGAGCGCGACGCCGAGCAGGGCGAGAACCTCAAGCTGAAGGAGGAGCTCGCCACCGAGGCCGAGAAGCTGCTGCCGGTGACGGACCTGAAGGCGGCCCGCGCGGCCTTCCGCTCCGTCAACGAGCGCTGGGAGGCCATCGGCCACGTGCCGCGCGACGCCCGCCCGAAGGTCGAGGGCCGGATGCACGCGGTGGAGCGGGCGATCCAGGAGGCCGAGGAGGCCGAGTGGCGCCGCACCAACCCGGAGGCCCGGGCGCGCGCCGCGGGTCTCACGGGCCAGCTCCAGGACGCCGTCGACAAGCTGCGCAAGCAGATCGACGCCGCCCGCGCCGCCGGCAACGACGCCAAGGCCGACAAGCTCGCCAAGGAGCTCGAGGGCCGTCAGGCGCTGCTCGACCAGGCCCTGAAGGGCCTGCAGGAGTTCGGCGGCTGATGCCGTTCGGCGGCTGATGCCCTGACGCACGACGAGAAGGGCCCCCGGCGCGCTGCCGGGGGCCCTCCTCGTACGCCGTCGTCGCTTCCTCGCCGTCGGCGGCCTGCCGCGCCGCCGTGGCTTCCCGCTACGGCCTGCGCGCGCTCGTGACGCGGTAGACGTCGTACACGCCCTCCACGCCCCGGACCGCCTTCAGGACGTGGCCGAGGTGCTTCGGGTCGCCCATCTCGAAGGTGAAGCGGGAGGTGGCCACCCGGTCGCGGGAGGTCTGGACGGCCGCCGACAGGATGTTGACGTGCTGGTCCGACAGGACGCGGGTGACGTCCGAGAGGAGCCGGGAGCGGTCCAACGCCTCGACCTGGATGGCGACCAGGAAGACCGACGACTGGGTGGGCGCCCACTCGACCTCCAGGATCCGCTCGGGCTCCCGGGACAGCGACTCGACGTTGACGCAGTCGCTGCGGTGCACGGACACGCCGCTGCCGCGGGTGACGAAGCCGATGATGGGGTCGCCGGGCACCGGGGTGCAGCAGCGGGCCAGCTTCACCCACACGTCGTCGACGCCCTTGACGACCACGCCCGGATCGGCGCTGGAGCGGCGCTTGGTGCGGCCGCGGGTCGGCGGGGCGGTCTCGGCGATGTCCTCGGTGGCGGCCTCTTCGCCGCCGAGGGCCTGGACCAGCTTCTGGACGATGGACTGGGCCGTGACATGGCCCTCGCCGATCGCCGCGTACAGCGAGGAGATGTCGCTGTAGCGCATCTCGTGGGCGAGGGTGACCAGCGAGTCGCCGGTGAGGATCCGCTGGATCGGCAGGTTCTGCTTGCGCATGGCGCGCGCGATGGCGTCCTTGCCCTGCTCGATGGCCTCGTCGCGGCGCTCCTTGGAGAACCAGGCCCGGATCTTGTTGCGGGCGCGCGGCGACTTGACGAAGCCCAGCCAGTCCCGGGAGGGTCCGGCGCCGGCGGCCTTGGAGGTGAAGACCTCCACGAGGTCGCCGTTGTCGAGGGTGGACTCCAGTGGCACCAGGCGTCCGTTGACGCGGGCGCCTATCGTCCGGTGGCCGACCTCGGTGTGCACGGCGTACGCGAAGTCGACGGGGGTGGCGCCGGCGGGCAGCGCTAT
Source organism: Streptomyces sp. NPDC051921 (assembly GCF_040680975.1). NCBI lineage: Bacteria > Bacillati > Actinomycetota > Actinomycetes > Kitasatosporales > Streptomycetaceae > Streptomyces > Streptomyces sp. NPDC051921. Next base: position 88,133 of record NZ_JBFAXU010000009.1, on the reverse strand, counting down.
GACGTCACCCTTCGGCGTGAAGACGAAGACCTCGTTGCGCGAGAGGTCGAAGCGCAGCGACTCCAGGAACTCCGAGGGGTCCTCGGTCTCCTTCTGCCAGTCCAGCAACTGGCGCAGCCACGCCATGTCGTTGACGTGGTCGTCCTTGCCGGCCTTCTTCGGCACGTCGGTGCGCACCTTGGAGGCGCCGGCGACGGCCTCCTGCTTGTACTTCCAGTGCGCGGCGATGCCGTACTCGGCGCGGCGGTGCATGTCGAAGGTGCGGATCTGCAGCTCGACGGGCTTGCCGTTGGGTCCGATGACCGTCGTGTGCAGCGACTGGTACATGTTGAACTTCGGCATCGCGATGTAGTCCTTGAACCGGCCGGGGACCGGGTTCCATCGCGCGTGGACGGTGCCGAGCGCCGCGTAGCAGTCGCGGACGGTGTCCACGAGGACGCGGATGCCGACCAGGTCGTAGATCTCCGCGAAGTCACGGCCGCGGACGATCATCTTCTGGTAGACGCTGTAGTAGTGCTTGGGCCGGCCGGTGACGGTGGCCTTGATGCGGGCGGCCCGGAGGTCGGTCTGGACCTCGTCGGTCACTATGGCGAGGTACTCGTCGCGCTTGGGGGCGCGCTCGGCGACGAGCCGGACGATCTCGTCGTACATCTTGGGGTAGAGGATCGCGAAGGCGAGGTCCTCCAGCTCCCACTTGATGGTGTTCATGCCCAGCCGGTGCGCCAGCGGGGCGTAGATCTCCAGGGTCTCGCGGGCCTTCTTCTCCTGCTTCTCCCGCTTGAGGTAGCGCATCGTGCGCATGTTGTGCAGGCGGTCGGCGAGCTTGATGACCAGGACCCGGGGGTCCTTGGCCATGGCGACGACCATCTTGCGGACGGTCTCGGCCTGCGCGGCCTCGCCGAACTTGACCTTGTCGAGCTTGGTGACGCCGTCGACGAGCAGGGCGACCTGGTCGCCGAAGTCGCGGCGCAGGTCCTCCAGGCCGTACTCGGTGTCCTCGACGGTGTCGTGGAGCAGCCCGGCCATCAGCGTCGCGGGGTCCATGCCGAGCTCGGCGAGGATCGTGGTGACGGCGAGCGGGTGCGTGATGTACGGGTCGCCGCTCTTGCGCTTCTGGCCGCGGTGCCAGCGCTCGGCGACCTGGTAGGCGCGCTCGATCTGGCGCAGGGTCGCCGTCTCGATCTTCGGGTCGTTGGAGCGGACGATCCGCAGCAGCGGTTCGAGGACCGGGTTGTACGGGGAGGAGCGCTGGACACCGAGGCGGGCGAGCCGGGCACGGACGCGGCTGGAGGAGCCGCCCGAGCGGGCGGGCGGGGGCGGCGTGGGCCGGGCGGACGGGGCCGGTGCGGGTGCCGCGGGCCGGGGCCTGGTCTCCGCGGGCGGGTTCTGGGGCGCGTCGGCCTGCTGCGCGGCCTTGTCGGCCCGCTGCTCGGGCTGCGCGGCGGAGAGTGGCTGGGCCTCGTCTGGCAAGAGCGCTCCTCTGGCGGTACCCCCGGACGGAGTCTGGGGGAGTTCCCGGGTCCCCCGGTCAGGCCCGGAAAGGCCATCGTATCGACCTGGAAGCGCCTGTGCTCACGTGCCTGGGGGCTGAGACGCCCCGAGGACGCCCGTGGTGCTTCGCCGGAACCCGTTCCGGGCTGTGTCCGGAAAACGACGGGGGCGGCCCGGGGAATTCCCCGGGCCGCCCCTTTCGCAGGACGACTGCCGTCAGACGGTGATCAGCGCGGTGAGCGGTGCGCCGTCCAGGACGGGCTCCAGGCGGGTCCGGCCGGGCAGGAAGCCCAGCTCCATGAGGACCGCGACGCCGGCGACCTCGGCCCCGGCACGCCGGATGAGCTCGATGGAGGCCTCGGCGGTGCCGCCGGTGGCGAGGACGTCGTCGATGACCATGACGCGGTCGCCCGCGGCCAGGTCCTCGGCGTGCACCTCGATCTCGGCGGTGCCGTACTCCAGCTCGTACGCCTGCCGGAGGGTGGCCCCGGGCAGCTTCCCGGCCTTGCGGACCGGGATGAAGCCGAGTCCCGCGCGGACGGCGACCGGCGCGGCCAGGATGAAGCCGCGGGCCTCCAGGCCGACGATCTTCGTGGCGCCCTGCGCCGCGCAGAGCGCGGCGAGGGCGTCGGTGAGCGCCGTGAACGCCTCCGGGTCCGCGAGCAGCGGGGTGATGTCCTTGAACAGCACCCCCGGCTTCGGGTAGTCGGCGACGTCCCTGATCCGGCTGAGGAGCAGGTCGGTGGTGCTCTGCGCCTCGGCGGTCATCCGCGGCGCTCCGTGCGGCCGCGGCGGCCGCGCTGGCCGACGACGGCCGGCTCGGCGCCGAGGTCCGCCGCGTCGTCCGCGAGATCGTCCAGGGACTCGCCCTTGGCGGCCGCGGCGGCCCGCTTGGCCATGACGCGCTTCCTCAGGGCCTGCATCGCCGGCTCGCGCTCCTTGAGGTCGGCGACGAGCGGCGTGGCGATGAAGATCGAGGAGTACGCGCCGGCGGCGAGACCCACGAAGAGCGACAGCGAGATGTCGTTCAGCATGCCGGCGCCGAGGAACCCGCCGCCGATGAAGAGCAGACCGGCGACCGGGAGCAGGGCCACGACCGTGGTGTTGATCGAGCGGACCAGGGTGCTGTTGATCGAGCGGTTGGCGACGTCGCTGTAGGTCCAGCGGGTCTGCTTGGTGATGCCCTTCGTCTGCTCCTTGAGCGAGTCGAAGACGACGACCGTGTCGTAGAGCGAGTAACCGAGGATCGTCAGCAGACCGATGACCGTACCGACCGTGACCTCGAAGCCGACCAGCGAGTAGATGCCGACGGTGATGGTGAGGTCGTGGATCAGCGCGATGAGGGCCGCGACCGCCATGCGCCATTCGAAGGCGATGGCGAGGTAGATCACCACGAGGATCATGAAGACCGCGAGGCCTGTCCAGGCCTTGGTGGCGATCTGGTCACCCCAGCTGGGGCCGACGATCTCCGCCGCGATCTTCGTCTCGGGGACGTTCAGGTCCTTGGCGAGCTCCGCGCGGACCTGGTCGGACTTCTCGGTGTCGAGACCGCCGACCTGGATGCGCAGGGAGCCGCTGCCGAGCTGCTGCACCAGCGCGTCGTGGCCGGAGGCCATTTCCGCGTAGTGCTGCGCCTGGGAGACCGAGACGTCCGTCTTCGGGGTGGTGAAGACGGCGCCGCCCTGGAACTCGATGCCCATGTTCAGGCCGCGCACCGCGAGCGCCACGATCGCCGTGATGGTGATCAGGATCGAGATGCCGTACCAGATCCTGCGGTTGCCGATGAAGTCGTAGCCGACCTCACCTCGGTGGAGCCGGGCGCCGAGATCTCCGAGCTTCGACATCTCACGCCTCCTTCGGGTCGACGGGGGCGGACTGACGGCGGGAGCGGCGCAGCGGCGGCTTGGCACCGAGACGCTTCGGGTCCAGACCGGACCACTTGTGACCGTTGCCGAAGAACTTCGTACGGGCGAGCAGCGTCATCACCGGCTTGGTGAAGAGGAACACCACCACGATGTCGAGCAGCGTGGTCAGGCCGAGTGTGAACGCGAAGCCCTTGACCTTGCCGACGGTGACGATGAAGAGCACCGCGGCGGCGAGGAACGACACGAAGTCGGAGACCAGGATGGTGCGCCGGGCCCGCGGCCAGGCGCGCTCGACGGCCGGACGCAGGGTGCGGCCCTCGCGGATCTCGTCGCGGATGCGCTCGAAGTACACGATGAACGAGTCCGCGGTGATACCGATGGCCACGATGGCGCCGCAGACGGCCGGCAGGTTCAGCGCGAAGCCGATGGCCGGGCCGAGCAGGGCCATGATCACGTAGGTGAGCAGGGCCGAGACGCCGAGGCTGAGGATCGCGATGAACGACAGGCCGCGGTAGTAGACCACCAGGTAGAGGATGACCAGGCCGAGGCCGATGGCGCCGGCGATCATGCCCGCCTGGAGCTGCTCGCCGCCGAGGGCGGCGGTGACGGTGTCGACGCTCTGGGTGTCGAAGGAGAGCGGCAGGGCACCGTAGGACAGGATGTTGCCGAGGTCCTGGGCCGACTGCTGGTTGAAGCTGCCGGAGATCTCGGCGCTGGCGCTCAGCGTCTGACGCACGGACGGGGCCGAGACGACCTCGCCGTCGAGGACGATCGCGAACTGGTTCTGCGGCTCGGTCTGCTGCGACAGCTTGCCGGTGATCTTCTGGAACTTCTTCGAGCCTTCGCCCGTGAAGTCCATGGTGACGATCCACATGCCGCGCTGCTGGTCGAAGACGCCCTTGGCGTCGTCGACGTCCTTACCGTCGACCTCGGCCGGGCCGAGCAGGTACTTCTCCCACTGGCCGAGCGAGTTCTTGCCACAGGCGACGACCGGGTCGGCCGGCTTGGTGCCCTGGCCGGCGGCGGAGCGCTGCTTGGGGTCGAGGCAGTTCAGCGCCGCGAACTTCTGCTGCAGGGCGTTGGCGGCGGCGTCACCCGACTGCGTCGGCTTCGGCGTCGAGGACGGCTTCGTCGACGAGGAGGAGCTCGCGGTGGGCGTCGGGCTCGGCGCCTTGAGGGCCTCGGAGACCGCGCGGCCCTGGGTGGAGGCGCTCGACGACGGGGTGGCGGTCGTGCCGCCCTTGCCCTTGTCCGCGGTGGAGCCGGAGGCCTTCGGCTTCGGCGAGGCGGAGGAGCTCGGCGTGGCGCTCGGGTTCGGCGCGGGCTGCTCGGCCGAGGCGACGGCCAGGACCGGCCGGAAGTACAGCTGGGCGGTCGTACCGACCTGCTCGCGGGCCTGCTTCTCGTTCGTCCCCTTGGGGATGTTGACGATGATGTTCTCGCGGCCCTGCGTCTGGACCTCGGCCTCGGAGACACCCAGACCGTTGACGCGGCGCTCGATGATGCCGACCGCCGTGTTCATGTTGGTCTCGTTGAGGGCGGACTCCTGACCCGGCTCCGGCTTCGCCTTGAGCGTGATCGACGTGCCGCCGGCGAGGTCGATGCCCAGGCGCGGGGTGGTGTGCCCCGACCAGAACATGCCGCCGGTGAGCGCGACCATGGCGATCAGAATGAGTGCCAGGGCGCGGCCCGGCCGGCTCTGGCCCCCCGCCGGCCTTCGGCCCTTCTTCGGTGCTGCCACCTTGTCGTTTCTCCCTGTCCAAACCGTCCCCCGCCGGGTGGGCGAGAGACGGCCACGAAGTATGTGTGGGGACCTGCCCCCGCAGACGTCGAACCGGTCCGGGGCGGCGGACGCCGGTGGGCGCCCGCGCCTGCCCCGGGGACGATTACTTCGCCTCGGTCTCCCCGTCGGCCTTGCCGTCCTTCTCGACCTTGGAGTCGGCCGCCTCGGCGGCGTCCTTCTTGGTCAGGTCGGCCTTGGCCGCCCCCTCCTGGCCCTCGGCGGCGTCGGCGGCCTCGGTGAGCGAGGACGCGTCGTCCGGGACGACGGTGTCGGTGTCGTCGTCGCCGTGGACGATGCGGTTGTACTCGGAGTCCTCAAGCACCGCGCCGATGGCGTTCTTGGCGTAGACGGCGTGCACGCCGGGCGCGACCTCGAGGAGGACGGTCTCGTCGCCGATCTCCTTGACGGTGGCGTACATCCCCCCGATGGTGCGCACGCCGGTGCCGGGCTGCATCTCGTTGCGCATCTGCGCCGCCTGCGCCTGCTTCTTCTTGGCGGAGCGGGTCATCAGGAACATGGCCCCGATGAGGACGATGAAGGGGAGGAGGGTCACGATGTTCACGGGACGGGTTTCCTTCGCACGGTCGCGGAGGAACCGCGGCCTGATCTTCGGGGGTGGGTACGCCGACCAGAAAGGGCGGCACCGGCGGAGTCTAGGCGAGTCCGCATCATTGGAACAACGCCCAGCATCGCACCGTGGTTCCTGGTGAGGCGAGTATCCGCGCCGTCGGTCACCTCACACGAGGGGGTCACGCCCCGAAGAGCCCCTGTTGTCCCGTTCCCGCCGTTCCCGGGCCCGCTGCCTGCGGCGGAACCAGTCCGAGGTGGGTCCAGGCCGCCGGGGTGGCGACCCGGCCACGGGGCGTGCGGGCCAGCAGTCCCTCGCGTACGAGGAAGGGCTCGGCGACCTCCTCGACCGTCTCGCGCTCCTCCCCCACGGCGACCGCGAGGGTGGACAGACCGACCGGTCCGCCGCCGAAGAGCTTGAGCAGGGCCTGCAGGACGGCGCGGTCGAGGCGGTCGAGGCCGCGGCTGTCGACCTCGTACACGCCGAGGGCGGCGGCGGCGATCTCCCGTGTGATCACTCCGTCGGCCTTGACCTGGGCGTAGTCCCGCACGCGGCGCAGCAGCCGGTTGGCGATGCGGGGCGTGCCGCGGGAGCGGCCGGCGATCTCGGCGGCCCCGTCCGGGTCGATCTCGACGTCGAGGAGTCCGGCGGAGCGGCGCACGACCCGCTCCAGCTCGTGCGGTTCGTAGAACTCCATGTGGCCGGTGAAGCCGAAGCGGTCGCGCAGCGGCGGCGGCAGGAGGCCGGCCCGGGTGGTGGCGCCGACCAGCGTGAAGGGCGGCAGCTCCAGGGGGATGGCGGTGGCGCCGGGGCCCTTGCCGACGATGACGTCGACGCGGAAGTCCTCCATCGCCATGTAGAGCATCTCCTCGGCGGGCCGGGACATCCGGTGGATCTCGTCGAGGAAGAGGATCTCGCCCTCCTGCAGGGAGGACAGGATGGCGGCGAGGTCGCCGGCGTGCTGGATGGCGGGGCCGCTGGTGATCCTGATCGGCGCGTTCATCTCCGCCGCGATGATCATCGACAGCGTGGTCTTGCCGAGGCCGGGCGCGCCGGAGAGCAGGACGTGGTCGGCGGTGGCGCCGCGCTGCCGGGCCGCCTTCAGGACCAGGTCGAGCTGCTGGCGGACCTTCTCCTGGCCGACGAACTCGCTCAGGTCCTTGGGGCGCAGCGCGGCCTCGACGGCCTGGTCGTCGCCCTCGGCGGAGGCGCCGACGAGGCGCTCCTCTGCCGGTGCCGTTTCGTCGTCCCAGTTCACGGTGGTGGTTGCCTTCTCGTTCGTACGGCCGGTCAGCGGGCGCGGTTGAGGGTCTGCAGGGCTGCGCGCAGCAGCTGCGGGACGGGCGCGGAGCCGGTCTCGGCGAGCGCGGCCTCGGCCTGCGGCGTCACGGCGGCGACGGCCTCCTCCGCCTCGCGGCTCGCGTATCCGAGGCCGATGAGCGCGGCCGAGAGCTGCTCGGTCCACGGCGCAGGCCCGGCGGCGACCGCGCGCTGCTGCCCGACGAGGCCACTGCTGCCGAGCGGGGCGCCGAGCTTGTCCTTCAGTTCGAGGAGGAGCTTCTGGGCACCCTTCTTGCCGATGCCCGGCACCGCCGTCAGCGCCTTCTCGTCCCCGGTCGAGACGGCGAGCCGCAGCGCGTCGGGGCTGTGCACGCCGAGCATCGCCTGGGCGAGCCGCGGCCCGACCCCGCTGGCGGTCTGGAGCAGCTCGAAGACCTGACGCTCGTCGTCGTCCGCGAAGCCGTACAGGGTCAGCGAGTCCTCCCGTACGACGAGGGAGGTGGCGAGCCGCGCGTGCTCGCCGAGGCGCAGTCCGGCGATCGTGCCGGGGGTGCACTGGACGGCCATGCCCACGCCCCCGACCTCGACGACGGCGGTCGTGGGGGCGAGGGCGGCCACCGGGCCGCTGACGAAGGCGATCATGACGGGCGGCCTTTCGAGGCGTGCAGGGCGACGGCCTGCTGGAGGCGGTTCTGGGCGGGGGCGCGCCAGATGTGGCAGATGGCCAGGGCGAGGGCGTCGGCGGCGTCGGCGGGCTTGGGCGGCGCGGAGAGCCGGAGCAGCCGGGTGACCATGGCGCCGACCTGGGCCTTGTCGGCGCGGCCGCTGCCGGTGACGGCGGCCTTGACCTCGCTGGGGGTGTGCAGGGCGACGGGCAGTCCGCGCCGGGCGGCGCACAGCATGGCGACGGCGCTGGCCTGGGCGGTGCCCATCACCGTGCGCACGTTGTGCTGGCTGAACACCCGCTCCACGGCGACGAGTTCGGGCTGGAAGCGGTCGATCCACTCCTCGATGCCCCGCTCGATGTCGACCAGCCGGAGGCCGATGTCGGCGTCTGCGGGCGTTCGCACCACGCCGACGCCGAGCATGGTCAGCGGGCGTCCCGCGACCCCCTCGACCACGCCCACGCCGCACCGGGTGAGCCCCGGGTCCACCCCGAGTACGCGCACTCCGCCCCCTCCTGGTCGCAAGTCTGTTTGTGCAGGCTATCGGCTGCCACTGACAACGCAGCGGGCCGACGGGGTGTGTCCCGTCGGCCCGCTGCTGAGAAAGCCCGCAATCAGGCGTCGACCTTCTCCATGACCTCGTCGCTGACGTCGAAGTTGGCGAAGACGTTCTGCACGTCGTCGCTGTCCTCCAGGGCGTCGATCAGCTTGAACATCTTGCGCGCGCCCTCCTCGTCGAGCTCGACCTGCATGGTCGGGACGAAGCTGGACTCGGCCGAGTCGTAGTCGATGCCGGCCTCCTGGAGCGCGGAACGGACCGCGACCAGGTCGGTGGCCTCGCTGATGACCTCGAAGCTCTCGCCGAGGTCGTTGACCTCCTCGGCGCCCGCGTCGAGCACGACCTCCAGGACGTCGTCCTCGGACCGCTCGCCCTTGGGCAGCACGACGACGCCCTTGCGGTTGAACAGGTACGACACCGAGCCCGGGTCGGCCATGGAGCCGCCGTTGCGGGTCATGGCGACGCGCACGTCGGAGGCGGCGCGGTTGCGGTTGTCGGTGAGGCACTCGATGAGCACCGCGACACCGTTCGGGCCGTAGCCCTCGTACATGATCGTCGCGTAGTCGACGCCGCCGGCCTCGAGGCCGCCGCCGCGCTTGACCGCGGAGTCGATGTTCTTGTTCGGAACGGACGACTTCTTGGCCTTCTGGATGGCGTCGTAGAGCGTCGGGTTGCCGTCCGGGTCGGCCCCGCCGGTGCGGGCCGCGACCTCGATGTTCTTGATCAGCTTCGCGAAGAGCTTGCCGCGCTTGGCGTCGATCACGGCCTTCTTGTGCTTCGTCGTAGCCCATTTAGAGTGGCCGGACATCTGCCTGTCTCCTTCGCGTAACCCATTTCTGAACGAACCCCAGAGATCCTACAAGGATCGGGTCACCCCTCGGCGCGCACCATGTCCACGAACAGCTCGTGGATCCGGTGATCGCCGGTGAGCTCGGGGTGGAACGAGGTGGCGAGCAGCCGCCCCTGCCGCACGGCGACGATGTGGCCGTCGTGCTCGGCGAGCACCTCGACCTCGGCGCCGACGGACTCGACCCACGGGGCGCGGATGAAGACGCCCTCGACGGGAGAGTCGATCCCCGCCACGGTCACGCCCGCCTCGAAGGACTCGTTCTGTCGCCCGAAGGCGTTGCGGCGCACGATCATGTCGATGCCGCCGAAGGTCTCCTGGCCCGAGCGCGGGTCGAGGATCTTGTCGGCGAGCATGATGAGACCGGCGCAGGTGCCGTACACCGGCATGCCCGCGGCGATCCGCTCACGCAGCGGCTCCATGAGGCCGAACAGCACGGCGAGCTTGGAGATGGTGGTGGACTCGCCACCGGGGACGACCAGACCGTCGATCTCGGCGAGCTCCTCGGGGCGCCTGACGGGCCTGGCCACGGCGTCGGCCGCGGCCAGGGCGATCAGGTGCTCCCGTACGTCGCCCTGGAGGGCCAGGACACCAATGACGGGAGTGCTCATGGGTGCTTACCAGCCCCGGTTCGCGTAGCGCTCGGCCTCGGGCAGGGTGTCGCAGTTGATGCCGACCATGGCCTCGCCCAGGTTGCGGGAGGCGTCCGCGATGACCTTCGGGTCGTCGTAGAAGGTGGTGGCCTTCACGATGGCGGCGGCGCGCTTGGCCGGGTCGCCCGACTTGAAGATGCCGGAGCCGACGAAGACGCCCTCGGCACCGAGCTGACGCATCAGCGCGGCGTCGGCCGGGGTGGCCACACCACCGGCGGAGAACAGCACGACCGGCAGCTTGCCGAGCTCGGCGACCTCCTTGACGAGCTCGTACGGGGCGCGCAGCTCCTTGGCTGCGGCGAACAGCTCGTTGTTGTCGAAGCCGCGCAGCTTGGCGATCTCGTTCTTGATCTGGCGCAGGTGGCGGACGGCCTCGACGACGTTGCCGGTGCCGGCCTCGCCCTTGGAGCGGATCATGGCCGCGCCCTCGGCGATGCGGCGGAGGGCCTCGCCCAGGTTGGTGGCGCCACACACGAAGGGGGTGGTGAAGGCCCACTTGTCGGAGTGGTTGACCTCGTCGGCCGGGGTGAGGACCTCGGACTCGTCGATGTAGTCCACGCCCAGCGACTGCAGGACCTGGGCCTCGACGAAGTGACCGATGCGGGACTTCGCCATGACCGGGATGGAGACCGCGCCGATGATCTCCTCGATCATGTTCGGGTCGGACATCCGCGCGACGCCGCCGTCCTTGCGGATGTCGGCGGGAACCCGCTCCAGGGCCATGACGGCCACGGCGCCGGCGTCCTCGGCGATCTTCGCCTGCTCGGCGTTGACGACGTCCATGATCACGCCGCCCTTGAGCTGCTCGGCCATGCCGCGCTTGACACGGGCGGTGCCGGTCTCGGGGGACTGCGGGGTGGTGGAAGGCGTGGTGGACACGGGGTACCTCACTCGTGACAACGGGGTTGACGACTAGAGCGAGGAAACAGTCCACGACCGGTCCACATCAAGGGCCAATGTGGAGCCGGTGGATCGTTTTCACGGATTACGAAGGCTGAAGACGATCAGACGGGGCGATCCGCAAGTGCCGCGGGCGGTTCATCATCCATTTCGAAGGCCATGGGGAACGGCGCGTGTCCTGCCAGCCGGAACCAGCGCACCTTACGGTGCCGTCGCAGCGCCCGGGCCGCCCGCACGGCGTCGTTGTGGAACCGCCGCGCCATCGGCACCCGGCGCACCGCCGCCGCGAGCTCCCCGGCCGCCTCCTCGCCGCCGGGCGCCGCCCGCACCACCTCGACCTGCTCCGGCTCGCCGAACACCGCCCGCAGCGCCTGGCTCAGCTCGCTCTCGGCGACCTCGCGGTGATCCTCCTCGGCCTGCCGGGCCGCGTGGGCCGCCTCGTACAGCACGATCGACGCGGCGGGATCGAGCACCCCCGACGTGGCGAGCTCCTGGGTGACCGAGGCCCGCCGCAACAGCTGCGCGTCGAGCGCGGCGCGCGCGGCGTCGATCCGCGTGTGCAGCCGGTCGAGGCGGCCGGCGGTCCAGCTCAGATAGATGCCGACGAGAATCAGCGCGACGGCGGTCCAGATCAGGGTTTCGGTCACGGGCGCACAGGCTACCCGGGCGCTGGCAGCGTCCCTTCCCGAACCTCCCGGTCATGGGCGAACAGGACGCGCACGGCACGCCCGCCCGCCAGCTCCCCGATCCGCGCGATCCACGGCCGGTACGGCGTCCCGAACTCGCGCGCGAAGTCGTAGGCCTGCCCGGCGAGCACGGTCACCCGCTCCCCCTCGTCGAGCACCACCGACTGGTGCCCGTCGGTGTGCCCGGGCGTCGGCAGCACGAGCACCCCCTCCGCGATCTCGTGCTCCCCGTCGATCTCCTGGTACCGCACGCCGGGGAGCAGCGAATCGATCGTGTGGCCGCCGGCCCGGGCCGTGGCCAGCTCCGTGCGCTGCACGATGACGGGGGTGTCCGGGAAGCGCTGGTTGCCGCCGATGTGGTCGAAGTGCAGATGCGAGTTGACCACGAGATCGACGTCCCCCCGCTCGACCCCCAACGGCCTGCGGACCGGCCGGTAGTGCGCGTCGGTCTCCGGGGACCCGGTCCCCATCCCGGTGTCGAACAGCAGACTCCCGCCCTCGTACCGCACGAGGTACGCGAGGACCGGCTCCTCACGATCGTGGGGGCCGCCCCACTCCGCGGCGGGCCGGATGAAGTGTCCGAGATCGAGGCACTCGACGGAGATCATGCGGGCAGCCTGCCCCGCCCGGCGTCCCGCGGTGCGCGGCTCCGCCGAGAGCGGACAAGGGCGGGGGCGTCCGGCGCCGAGGCGGCGGACCCCGGCGGTCCCGCGCGTCTTTCGACGCGGCGCCCCGGCGGGCGAGCGTCAGGGCGCCGAGAACCGGGGCCCGGCAAGGGCCCGCGTCCCGTGTGCCCACCCGTCCCGCCCTGCGGGAAGAACGGGCACACGGAGGCCCGGCTACAACCCCAGTCGCGCCCGCAGGCCGCCGCCCGTGCGTTCGTCCGTCGCCACCGACGCCGCGCCGTCCGTCACCGTCTCGTAGACCGCGAGGATGTCCGCGCCGACCGTCGACCAGTCGAATCGGCGGACGTGCGCGGAGCCACGGGCGCGGAGTTCGTCGCGGCGGGGCTCGTCGCCGAGGAGGCGGATGGCCCGGTCGGCGAGGTCGTCGGCGTTCTCGTTGGCGAAGAGCTCGCCGGCCGCGCCCTGGTCGAGGACCTGTGCGAAGGCGTCGAGGTCGGCGGCGAGCACCGGCGCGCCGGCCGACAGGGCCTCGACGAGGATGATGCCGAAGCTCTCGCCGCCCGTGTTGGGCGCCACGTACACGTCGACGCTGCGCAGCAGCCGCGCCTTGTCCTCGTCGCTGACCATGCCGAGGAACTCGACCCGCGACCGCATCTCGCGCGGCAGCGAGGCGACGGCTTCCTCCTCGTCGCCGCGCCCGGCCACGAGCAGCCTGGTGTCGGGGCGCTCGGTGAGGATCTTCGGGAGCGCCTTCATGAGGACCGGCAGGCCCTTCCTGGGCTCGTCGATCCGCCCGATGAAGCCGAGCGTGCCGCCCTGCCACTCCTTCTTCGGCTCGGCCCGCGCGAAGAAGTCGACGTCGACGCCGTTGGGGATGACGACCGCGTCGCCGCCGAGGTGCTCGACGAGCGTGCGGCGCGCGTACTCGCTCACGGCGATCCGGGCGCTGATCTTCTCCAGGGCGGGCTGGAGGATCGGGTACGCGGCGATCATCGCGCGCGAGCGCGGGTTGGACGTGTGGAAGGTGGCCACGATCGGCCCCTGCGCCGCCCAGCAGGTGAGCAGCCCGAGCGACGGCGAGGTCGGCTCGTGGATGTGCACGACGTCGAAGGTGCCCTCGTGCAGCCAGCGCCGGACCCGCGCGGCGGAGAGGAAGCCGAAGTTGAGGCGCGCGACGGAGCCGTTGTACGGGACGGGCACGGCGCGGCCGGCCGACACGACGTACGGCGGGAGCGGGGTCTCGTCGTCGGCGGGCGCGAGGACGGAGACCTCGTGGCCGAGCCGGATGAGGTGCTCGGCGAGGTCGCGGATGTGGAACTGGACGCCGCCCGGCACGTCCCAGGAGTACGGGCAGACGATGCCGATCCTCACGCCGTCCCTTCCTCCTGCCGCGGCTCGAGATCCGCCAGCCACAGTCGCTGCAGCATGTGCCAGTCCTCCGGGTGGTCCGCGATGCCCCCGGCGAAGACGTCGGCGAGGGCCTGTGTCATGACGGACGCCTTCTCGGCGCGGGTGCCTGACTCGGGCACGTCGATCGGCGCGTGCACCTGGCCCCGCATGACGTCGGTGTCGTCGTACCAGAGCGTCACGGGCAGCAGCAGCGCCCCGGTCTGCTGGGCGAGTATCGCCGGCCCGGCGGGCATCCGGGCCGGCTCGCCGAAGAAGGAGACCTCGACGCCGGAGGCGGACAGGTCGCGGTCGGCGACGAGGCAGACCAGGCCGCCGGCCCGCAGCCGCCGCGCCAGGGTGCCGAAGGCGGCGCCGCCGGTGTGCGGCAGGACCTCCATGCCGAGGGACTCGCGGTAGGCCACGAACCGGTCGAACAGCGACTCGGGCTTGAGCCGCTCGGCGACGGTCGTGAACGGCAGGCCGAGTCCTCGCGTCACCCAGATCCCGGCGAGGTCCCAGTTGGCCATGTGGGGCAGGGCGAGGACGACGCCGCGCCCGGAGGCGAGCCCGTCCGTGAGGTGGTGGACGTCCTTGGGGTCGAAGCTGTCGGCCGCCCGTTCCTGGCTCCAGGTGGGCAGCCGGAAGGACTCCATCCAGTAGCGCATGTAGGAGCGCATGCCGGCCTTGGACAGCTCGGCGAGGCGCTGCGGGGAGGCGTCGGGGACGACCCGCGCGAGGTTGGACTCCAGCCGCAGGACACTCTTTCCGCGCCGCTTCCACGCCGTGTCGGCGATGCGCCGGCCGAGGCTCTTCGCGACCGGCTCGGGCAGCTTCTTGACCGTGGCCCAGCCGAGCCCGTACAGCCCGTCGGTCACGCTGTCCCTGATGCCGCCGAACCCGCCGAACCGTCCGAATCCGCTCATGACGTCGCCTCGCTCCCCCGGGCGGCGGCGTCCGCCTCCGCCGACTCCCTGCGTACGGTCACGACCCGCTGGCCCAGGGTCACGGCGGAGCCGACCGCGACGATCCACAGGGCGATGGGCAGCAGCACCTGGATGCCGGGCACGCCGAAGGTGTGCAGTCCGGCGAGGCCGGCGGCGACCAGGGAGATCACGAGCCGTTCGGCCCGCTCGACGAGGCCGTTGACGGCGACGGGGAGACCAATCGATTCGCCTCGGGCCTTGGTGTAGGACACCACCTGGCCGCTGGCCAGGCAGAAGATCGCGACGGCGCACAGGACGTTGTCGTCGCCCTTGCCCGCGTACCAGAGGGCGAAGCCGCCGAAGATGGCGCCGTCGGCGACCCGGTCGAGGGTCGAGTCGAGGAAGGCGCCCCAGCGGCTGGAGATCCCGGCCTGCCGCGCCATGTTGCCGTCGACGAGGTCCGAGAAGACGAACAGCGTGATGACGATCGTGCCCCAGAAGAATTCCCCGCGGGGGAAGAAGACCAGCGCGCCGGCCACGACCCCCGCGGTACCGACGAGTGTGACGGCGTCGGGGCTCACCCCCCGGCGGAGCAGGAACGCGGCGAACGGTGTGAGGACACGCGTGAAGAACGCACGCGCGTACTTGTTCAGCATGGCCTGTTGGCCTTCCCGAGGTTCGGTGGGCCGCGCGGCCCCTACGACCACCGGCTCACCCATCGTAGCCACGCGGGCCCCCGCGGGAGCGGCGGCACCCGCCAGCCGCGTCGCCCGCCCGGGGAACGCCCCGAAATCGCCCCGGAATCACCCCGGAATCACCCTGGGGGAACGCCCTGGAATCGCCCCGGGTTCGCCCGGGAATCGCCCTGGGGACCGCCCCGGAACGGCACCTCGCCCGCACCGCGGCCGGAACCCGCCCGCCCTCCGCGTACCCCCCTGCCGTACGCCGGCGCGCCCCGCGCGCGGACACCCCCCTGCCGTAACACCGGCGCCCCGCGCGCGTACGACGTATGGACGCACCGTGACGTCGGTGCAAAGCTCGAAGGACAACCGCGGGCGTCGCCGGAGTCGCACGCGACAGGCGGCCGTGTGCCGCCGGGTGCCACCACTCCCCCGCGCCCGCGCCCCACCTCACCGTACGAGCAGTCGGGAGGAAGACATCATGGGCGACAAGGCGAACATCTCCGGGGCCGCCGGCAGGGCTCCAACGGCCGACCGGCCCTCGGCCGTACGGAACGTGGTGCTGGTCGGCCACAGCGGATCGGGCAAGACGACCCTCGTCGAGGCCCTGGCGCAGACCGCGGGGGCGGTCAACCGTGCGGGGCGCGTCGAGGACGGCGGGACGGTCTCGGACTACGACGAGATCGAGCACCGCCAGCAGCGTTCCGTACAGCTCTCGCTCGTCCCGGTCGAATGGGACGGATACAAGATCAACCTCCTGGACACACCCGGATACGCCGACTTCGTCGGGGAACTGAGGGCCGGTCTGCGCGCGGCGGACGCGGCCCTCTTCGTCGTCTCGGCGGCACAGGAGGCCGACGCGGTGGTCGGCTCGACCCGTGCGGTGTGGGAGGAGTGCGCCGCGGTCGGCATGCCGCGGGCGATCGTCGTCACCCACCTGGACACCGCCCGCACCGACTACACGCGCCTGACCGAGGTCCTCGCCTCGCTGTTCGGCGGCGACGACCCCGATGCCGTGCTCCCGCTGTACCTGCCCGTGCGCGGCGCCGAGGGCGCCGACGGGCACGCGCCCGCCACCGGCCTGGTCGGCCTGCTCACGGAGCGGATCTTCGACTACTCGACCGGGGCGAGGCGGGAGGACCCGCCGGACGAGACGCAGCGGCCGCTGCTCGCGGAGGCCCGGGCCCGGCTGATCGAGGGGATCATCGCCGAGAGCGAGGACGAGACCCTCATGGACCGCTACCTCGGCGGCGAGGACATCGACCTCAAGACGCTGGTCGACGACCTGGAGAAGGCGGTCGCGCGCGGCACCTTCCATCCGGTGCTGGCGGCGGCGCCGGCGTCGGACGGCGGGAAGCAGGGACTCGGCACGGTCGAGCTCCTGGAACTCATCACGGGCGGCTTCCCGACCCCGTTGGAGCGGGAGGCACCGGCCGTCACGACCCCGGCGGGCGAGCCGCGCCCGGCGCTGTCGTGCGATCCCGACGGGCCGCTGGTCGCCGAGGTCGTGAAGACCTCCTCGGACCCCTACGTGGGGCGGATCTCGCTGGTCCGGGTCTTCTCGGGCACCCTGCGTCCCGACGAGACGGTGCACGTGTCGGGGCACGGCCTGGCCGACCGCGGGCACGAGGACCACGACGTCGACGAGCGGGTGGGCGCGCTGACCTCCCCGTTCGGCAAGCAGCAGCGCACGCTCGCGCACTGCGTGGCGGGCGACCTCGCGTGCGTGGGCAAACTGGCCCGGGCGGAGACGGGCGACACCCTGTCCGCCAAGGACGCCCCGCTCCTGATGGAACCCTGGTCGATGCCGGAGCCGCTGCTGCCGCTGGCGATCGAGGCGCACAGCAAGGCCGACGAGGACCGTCTGTCCCAGGGGCTCGCCCGGCTGGTGGCCGAGGACCCGACGATGCGCCTGGAGCAGAACCAGGACACGCATCAGGTCGTGCTGTGGTGCCTGGGCGAGGCACACGCGGACGTGGCCCTGGAGCGGCTGCGCGGCCGCTACGGCGTGCAGGTCGACACCGTGCCGCACCGGGTGTCGCTGCGGGAGACCTTCGGCGAGGCGGCGGCCGGGCGGGGCCGGCACGTGAAGCAGTCGGGCGGGCACGGCCAGTACGCGATCTGCGAGATCGACGTGGAGCCGCTGCCCCCGGGCAGTGGCATCGAGTTCGTCGACAAGGTGGTCGGCGGAGCCGTTCCCCGTCAGTTCATCCCGTCCGTGGAGAAGGGCATCCGGGCGCAGGCGGCCCGCGGGGTCGCGGCCGGCTATCCGCTGGTCGACATCCGGGTGACCCTGCGCGACGGCAAGGCGCACTCGGTGGACTCCTCCGACGCGGCCTTCCAGACGGCGGGCGCCCTGGCCCTGCGGGAGGCGGCGGCCGATGCGTCGATCCGTCTCCTGGAGCCGGTCGCGGAGGTGACCGTCATGGTCCCGGACGACTACGTGGGCCCGGTCATGAGCGATCTGTCGGGCCGGCGCGGCCGGGTGGTCGGCACCGAGCAGGCCGGGCCGGGGCGGACCCTGGTGCGCGCGGAGGTGCCGGAGATCGAGATCGGGCGGTACGCGGTGGATTTGCGGTCCGTCTCGCACGGGACGGGCAGTTTCGACCGTGTGTACGCACGGCACGAGGCGATGCCCCCGCACCTGGCGGACAAGGTCCGTGAACAGGTGACGAAGGGCTAGCCGCTGACGGGCCGTCGCCCTCGGCGACACGGCCCGTCGGCCCCATGGCACCGGTGCCGCCCACCCAACTCCCCTCCGGCGGGCGGCATTCGGCCGCCCCCTCGTGCATTCGGCCGCCTCCCCCGCTCCGGTGACGCATCCGGCGCCACCCGGTTACGCTGTGGTGCCCAGCTCAGAAGGTGTGCGGGGCGCGGCAGTCGGGAAGAGCCCGCACAGGGAACAGTGGCGATGGGGGCGGCAGTGACGATCGGCAGTTTCGGACCCGGGGCACAGATTCCCCTCCAGGGCTCGGACGCACAGACGGCGGCGACCCATGCCCTCGCCTCCGCCGCGTACCGCGACAGCCCGGTCGAGGCGATCCTGGACGCGAACAACGACTGGCACAAGTCGACGGTCAAGGAAGGGAAGTGGAACAAGCTCTTCCGACCCGACCTCGGCGAGGCCTTCTCCCGGGCCGTCCAGGTCCGGATGCTCGGCGGCGCCCGCAAGCCCCTCATCCAGTCCTTCGGCGCGGACCCCCAGCCCGTGGTCGAGCACTGCCTGGCCGCCAGCGGCATCCGCAAGCAGCGCGACATCAAGCTGACCCTGGTCACCTTCGTCTTCGGCGTGCTCTTCCTGCCGGGGCTGCTGCTCTGGCTCGGCGTGATCCAACTGCGCCGGATCGCCGCCGGCTCCGAGAACAAGCGCAACAGCGCCGTCGGCACGGCCCTGCTGGTGGCCGCCGGCATCTTCGCCCTGCTGGTGCTGCTCCGGCTGCCCTTCGACGGCGTCCTGCCCAACTACCTGCGCGCGATGGTCGTCGCCCCGGTCGTCGGCTGGTTCCTGGCCCGCCGGATCTGCGAGAACACCGCCGTCGACCTGCGTGAGCGCTGGACCGCCCTGCTCAGCGGCGGCGGCATCGGGGCGGCGGTCCCCGAGGCCGTGCCGAAGGACCCCACCGAGAAGACCGCCGAGGAGCTCCGCCTCAACCTGGAGAAGCTGACCGCCGAGCAGCAGTCCAACGTGATCTTCTACGCGGGCCCCAAGGGAATACTGGGCATGGGCACCCGCTGGGGCAGCTGGACCCTCGCCGAGGAGCTCGTCCCGCAGAGCGGCAAGGAGATCCACGACTTCCGCGCCTGGGACGTCGTCCGCCAGATCCACACCGAGCTGACGCTCCTCGAACGCGGCTCCCTGAAGACCGGCTTCCCCAAGCCGACCGTCAAGCACTGGATCGTCTCGCCCGTCGGCGAGGGCGCCGACGAGGTCGGCCGCCCCGAGGGCGACAACATCGTGCACTTCCAGGTGAAGCCACACGAGATACAGCGCATCTGCAACGACCAGCAGTTCGGCAGTGGGAACCGGCACTACCTGGGCGTCCAGTTCACCCTCTGGGACGGCCAGCTGGTCCTCACCATGATGGTGACGGTCACCTCGCTCCACCACACCCTGCGCGTCGAGGTCACCGGCCACGCCCTGGGACCGGTGCACGGCCTGTTCACCACCAAGCCGAAGGCGAAGACCAAGGAGGTCTCCAAGACCGTCAGGTTCTGGGAGACCCGCGAGATCAAGCTGCCGCTGACCGACACGGACGACGTGGTGCGCCAGGCGGTCCGCGCCCCGCTCACCTGGTTCCCGCCGGTCCTGGACTTCCTCGGCGGCAAGCTGGTCCTGCCCGAGCCCTTCGGCCTGCGCCACGCCTGGGCCGGCCAGCCCTGGCGGCACCGCTTCATGGCCGACGACGCCATCCGCGCCGCCACCCCGGTGCTGCGCGCGGTGCACGCCGCGACCATCCGGGTGCTCGACGATCACAACGTGGACACCGAGCGCTTCACGAACCGCTCGCTGTTCCTCAGCGCCGGGATCCAGGACCCCGGCCCGAAGAAGGCCGACCTCTACGACGCGTAGCGGACCGGCCCGTGCGGATCAGATGCCGGCCGGCCAGGCGTCGGCCAGCATCTTCCGGGTGTCGGCGAGCAGCTGCGGCAGCACCTTGGTGTGCCCGACCACCGGCATGAAGTTGGTGTCCCCGCCCCAGCGCGGCACGACGTGCTGGTGCAGGTGGGCGGCGATCCCGGCACCCGCGACCGTGCCCTGGTTCATGCCGATGTTGAAGCCGTGCGCCCCGGAGGCCGCGCGCAGCGCGACCATCGCGCGCTTGGTGAAGTCGGCGAGCTCCGCCGTTTCGGGCTCGTCGAGGTCGGTGTAGTCGGCGACGTGGCGGTACGGGACGACCATCAGGTGGCCGCCGTTGTACGGGTAGAGGTTGAGCACCGCGTACACGCTCGTGCCCCGCGCGATCACCAGTCCGTCCTCGTCCGACTTCGACGGGATGGTGCAGAAGGGGCAGCCGTCCTCGGCGCCCGGCCCGGTCGGCTTGTTCTCGCCCTGGATGTAGGCCATCCGGTGGGGCGTCCACAGACGCTGGAACGCGTCCTGCGTCCCCACTCCGATCTGCTGCTCCGGCTCAGTCGTCATGCTGTGCAGCATATTGCTTCGCCCGTTCGGAACGTGTCGCCGGGGCGGAAGATCCATGCAGGGGCCATGCTGATCGGATGAAGGACAGGCCGCCGAACCCGCCGAAGCTGGAGCGCTGGGACCGTCGGACGGCGGTCCCTCTGATGGTGACCTCGCTCGTCTACCTCGGCAGCTACGCGATGCGGATCCTCGGTCGCGACCTGCCTCCCGGCTGGCGGGACTTCTGCCTCGCCCTCACCTTCGCCTCCTGGGCCGTGTTCATCGTCGACTACGCGGTACGCCTCAGGCTCAGCGGCCTCGGACCGCTGCGCTTCCTGCGCCGGCACTTCCTGGACACGGTGGTGCTGGTCCTGCCGCTGCTGCGTCCGCTGCGGGTGGTGACCGCGTACGACCGGGCCCAGCGCCGGCAGCAGGAGCCGCGGCTCACCCTCTACGCCCGTGTCATGGCGTACGCGGGGCTCTCCGCGACGCTGCTCGGCTTCGCGGGCGCGCTCACCGTCTACGACGTCGAGTACGGCGCCCCGGGGGCGTCCATCGTCACCTTCGGCGACTCCGTGTGGTGGGCCTGCGCGACGCTGGCGACCGTGGGCTATGGGGACGTGGTGCCGGTGACGTCGGTCGGCCGGCTGGTCGCGGTGGGCATGATGGCCTGCGGCCTCGCCCTGCTCGGCGCGGTGACGGGTTCGTTCTCGTCCTGGCTGATCCAGGTCTTCCGCCGGGAGGGCGAGGACGGCTGAGGGCGACGACGGCTGAGGGCGCGGCGGACGGACATGCGGGGAGGCCCCCGGGGTGCTAACCCGGGGGCCTCCTGACCGCGAGGTGCGTGCGTCAGACCTGGACGCGGTCCTCGACGATCTTGGCGATCTTGGCGATGGCCTCGTCGACCGGGACGCCGTTCTCCTGCGAGCCGTCGCGGTAGCGGAAGGAGACGGCACCGTTGGCCATGTCCTCGTCACCCGCGATGATCATGAAGGGGACCTTCTGCTTCTGCGCGTTCCGGATCTTCTTCTGCATCCGGTCCGAGGAGGCGTCGACCTCCACCCGCAGGCCCTGCTTCTTCGCCTTGGCGGCGAACTCCTGCAGGTAGTCGACGTGCGCGTCGCCGATCGGGATGCCGGTCGCCTGCACCGGGGCCAGCCAGGCCGGGAACGCACCCGCGTAGTGCTCCAGGAGCACCGCGAAGAAGCGCTCGATCGAGCCGAACAGCGCGCGGTGGATCATGACCGGGCGCTGCTTGGTGCCGTCCGGGGCGGTGTACTCGAGGTCGAAGCGCTCCGGCAGGTTGAAGTCCAGCTGCACGGTCGACATCTGCCAGGTGCGGCCGATGGCGTCGCGCGCCTGCACGGAGATCTTCGGGCCGTAGAACGCGGCGCCGCCCGGGTCGGGGGTCAGCGGGAGGCCCTGCTTCTCGGCGACCTGCTGGAGGACCGCGGTGGCCTCCTCCCACACCTCGTCGGAGCCGACGTACTTCTCGGGGTCCTTGGTGGACAGCTCCAGGTAGAAGTCGGTCAGACCGTAGTCGCGCAGCAGGTTGAGGACGAAGGTGAGCGTCTTGTCGAGCTCGTCCGCCATCTGCTCGCGGGTGCAGTAGATGTGCGCGTCGTCCTGCGTGAAGCCGCGGGCCCGGGTCAGGCCGTGCACGACGCCCGACTTCTCGTACCGGTACACGGTGCCGAACTCGAACAGGCGCAGCGGCAGTTCACGGTAGGAGCGCCCGCGCGCGTCGAAGATCAGGTTGTGCATCGGGCAGTTCATGGGCTTGAGGTAGTAGTCCACGCCCTCGTCGAGCTGCATGGGCGGGTACATGCCCTCGGCGTACCAGTCGAGGTGACCGGACTTCTCGAAGAGCTTGCCCTTGGTCGCGTGCGGCGAGTAGACGAACTCGTAGCCCTCCTCCTCGTGCCGGCGGCGCGAGTAGTCCTCCATGACCCGGCGGATGATGCCGCCCTTGGGGTGGAAGACGGCGAGACCCGAGCCGATCTCGTCCGGGATGGAGAACAGGTCGAGCTCGTTGCCGAGCTTGCGGTGGTCGCGCTTCTCGGCCTCGGCGAGGAAGTCGAGGTGGGCCTTCAGCTCCTCCTTCGACGGCCAGGCGGTGCCGTAGATGCGCTGGAGCATCGGGTTCTTCTCGCTGCCCCGCCAGTAGGCGGCGGCGTTGCGCATGAGCTTGAACGCCGGGATGTTCCGGGTGGTGGGCAGGTGGGGACCGCGGCAGAGGTCCTTCCAGCACAGGTCACCGGTCTTGGCGTCCAGGTTGTCGTAGATGGTCAGCTCGCCGCCGCCCACCTCGACGTTCGCCCCGTCGTCGGTCGACGCGGCGCCCTTGATGCCGATGAGCTCCAGCTTGTAGGGCTCGGCCGCGAGCTCCTCGCGGGCCTCCTCGTCGCTGACCACACGGCGGGAGAAGCGCTGGCCGCGCTTCTGGATCTCCTGCATCTTCTTCTCGATGGCCTTGAGATCCTCGGGCGTGAACGGCTTCTCGACGTCGAAGTCGTAATAGAAGCCGTCCCGGACCGGCGGGCCGATGCCCAGCTTGGCCTCGGGGAAGAGCTCCTGCACGGCCTGGGCCATGACGTGCGCGGTGGAGTGGCGCAGGATGTTCAGACCGTCCTCGGAGGAGATCTCCACCCCCTCGACGACATCGCCCTCGGCGAGCGCGTACGCCAGGTCCTTCAGCTCACCGCCGACGCGGGCGGCGATGACGGTGCGGTCGTCGGCAAACAGGGCGCCGGCCGTGGTGCCCGCGCTCACCGTCCTCTCCTCTGCTCCCGAGGCGGACTGGACGGTCACACGGACTTCAGACACGAGTGCTCCATACATAGGGGCGCAGACAGACACGAGGTGCCGGCGCCGGCGACGCGCGGCAGAGACGAGGTGCCGCGCAGCCTTGATCCTACCGGGGCGTCCGTGCCGGCTCCTCAGTCCTCGCCCGGCCCGTACGCCTCCTCGAAGAAGGCCGCGTCCTCGGCCGTGCCCTGCAGCGACTTCATCAGCCGGTCCCGTTCCGCCTCGTCCACCTGCACCGGGGCGACCCCGGTCGCGTCGGTCAGCCGCCGGAAGCCACCCCGGCTCTCCAGGCGCCCGACGACGCGGATCGGCAGGCCGACGAGGTGGGCGTGGCCCGCGGTGCGGTAGCCCTCCTCGTCGAGGGTGACCCGGACGTGTCCGACCTCGGCGCCGGCGAGGACGCGCAGCCGTACGGTGCCCTCGCCGCGCGGTCCCGGGCGGCGCATGCGGACCACGGCCCCGGTGATGCGGACCGGCACGGAGGGCTCGTCGGTCAGATAGCGGGCGCCGGCCTCGCGCAGGGCGGGCAGGTCGCCGGGCGAGAACTCGACGGGCTCGGGCCGGGACGCGCAGCCCTCGGGGGTGCCGGCGGCCGGGGACCACGCCAGCGCGACGCTCGCGCCCTCGGTGCCGCGGACGAGCGCGACGAGGGCCTCGGTGAGCTCGCGGCTCACCCCGGCCTCGACGGCCGTGTCGAAGGCTTCCGTGCCGCCGGTCGCCCGCTGGTAGTCGATGGCCTCCCGGGCCGCGTACAACGCGTGGTAGAGCCGTACGGAGACGGCGCGGCCGGGGTCGACGGGCAGGAAGGCGGTCAACGCCCGGCCGCCCGGGGCCGCGCCGACGACGACGCTCTCCAGGGACGTCCGGGCCTGCCGCCGGTGCCGGGCGCCGTGGTAGCCGTTCCGGCCGCGGACGGCGAGGGCGCCGGCGAGCAGCAGGCCGCGGGCGGCGGACCTGAGCTGTTCCTGCACGGTCCAGGGCACGGTGCCGGCCGGGCCGGGGGGCACGTCGCGCCACCACCGGATCTCGTCGCTGGGGACGGTAAGCCCGGTGAGGACCTCGCGCGCGGACGGCGCGGCGCTGCGGGCGAGGGCGGTGAGCGCCTCGCCGAGCAGGTCCTCGCAGTCGGGGAAGGCACGGCTCTCGGGCACGAGCAGGCTGGTGCCGCGCCCGAGCCCCTCGGGCCCGGGCGGGGTCCAGCGGCTGTAGCGGCCCGCCGCGCCGCCGCGCCGCCGCCAGCCGTGCCGGGCGAGCAGCGCGCCGAGGACCCGCGGGTCGACCCGGCCGGGGTCGGGGGTCTCCCCCGCGTCCGCCCAGGGGCCGAGGGGCGGGGCGGGGATGCCGGTCCAGGGGCCGGGCAGCTCGCCGGGTGCGGGGTGGCTGCGGGCGCGGAAGGGCGGGGTCACCGGGTGCGGGGTGGGCGGGAGCGCCGGTGGGGACGACGGGTCGGGGCGGTGCCCGGCCCCGTTCTCGGGTTCGTCGATCGGCCGGTGCATCAAGGTCTCCCTCCCACGCCGACCCGCGCCATGATCTCGCAGAGCGCCCGGTCGTCGAAGATCCGTGCCGTCGGGATGCGCACGGTGGTCCTGTGGCGTCCCGTGACCGGATGGCCGGCCAGGTTGATCCAGTAGCAGCAGTGCCGCAGGTCGAGCCGGTCGTGCCCGGCCCTCAGCCAGTCCTCCCGGTCCCGGGGCACGAGCATCACGACCAGGATCTTGTGGACCGCCACGGGGGTCCGCGCCAGCTTCACCAGGTGCTCGTTGTCGAGGCTGAACGAGAACGTGTCGGCGCCGGCCCCGGGCAGGCGTGGTGGTATCTGGTAGGTGCACTTGAGCTGCACCTTGATGGTCACTTCGTCGTCGACGGTGTGGCCGGGAGCGCTGTGGCTCACGTGCCAGTCGATGCCGTTGTCCGGGAACGGCTGCGCCAGCGAACAGCCCGCCGCCGCCGCGACCGCGTGGAGATACCCCACCTGGAGGGTCTCCATGCAGGCGGTGGTGGCGAGTGAGCCGCGCAGCGGGTCTGCCCGCTGGGGCGGCAGCCCTCCCGATTCGGGCTGGGCGAGCGCCATGTCAATTCCCTTCCCCGTCATCTGTGTTGTGACCGGTCCGCGTACGGCGCAAACAGCCCGGGTATCAACGATTCGGGCAGGGGGATGGCCATCTGCCGCGCACGTGCGAGGAGTTCGGGCATGACGACGCACTGGTACGAGGGGCCCCTGGCCGCTTTCGACACGGAGACCACAGGAGTCGACGTCGAGGAGGACCGGATCGTGTCCGCCGCCCTCGTCGTCCAGGACGCGGCGGGCATGCGGCCGCGGGTGAGCCGTTGGCTGGTGAACCCGGGCGTCCCGGTGCCCGCCGAAGCCACCGCCGTCCACGGCCTGACGGACGATCATCTCCAGCGCAACGGACGGTGGCCGTCGCCGGTGGTGGAGGAGCTGGGCCGCGCGATAGCCGAACAGAGCGCGATGGGGCGCCCGTTGGTGGTGATGAACGCGCCCTTCGACCTCACGATCCTCGACCGCGAGCTGCGCCGCCATCGCGCGTCCTCGCTGGGCCGCTACCTGGAGCACGTGCCGCTGTGCGTGCTCGATCCGCGGGTCCTGGACAAGCACCTGGACCGCTACCGCAAGGGGCGGCGCACGCTCACGGACCTGTGCGGGCAGTACGGGGTGGTCCTCGACGGCGCACACGACGCCGCGGCGGACGCGCAGGCGGCGATGGAGGTCGTACGGGCGGTGGGGCGGCGGTTCGCGTCCCGGCTCGAGCGGCTGACCCCGGCCGAGCTGCACACGCTGCAGGCGGTGTGGCACGCGGCGCAGGCGCGGGGCCTGCAGGCCTGGTTCGCACGGCAGGGCACTCCGGAGGCCGTGGACCCGGCGTGGCCGCTGCGGCCGGAGCTGCGGACGGCGGCGTGATCCCCCGTCGGAAACGGCTGCGGGAAACGACTGAAGCCGGTCCGTCTTTCGACGGACCGGCCTCTCCCGGTGGGCGATACTGGGATCGAACCAGTGACCCCTTCGGTGTGAACGAAGTGCTCTCCCGCTGAGCTAATCGCCCGGGCAACGCGTTGAACCATACAGGCCCGACGGGGCTTCGTTCAAACCGGCGGCGGCTGGGCGCGCAGGTGGGCGGCGAGGCCCCGGCGCCCGCCGCGCATCATCAGGGCGTGGTTGGCGCGGAACAGCGGCCGTCCGGGGACGGCGAGCGCGCGCATCAACGGGCTGCGGACCTCGACCTCCTGCTCGTAGAGGGCGTGGGTGCCCGCGCCGTCGCGCAGGGAGGTGAGGGTCCAGCGGGCCCAGCCGTCGAGGTCGCCGCGCATCACGACCTCCAGGACTCCGGCGGCGGGGTCGCGGCGCCGGGCCTCGGCGGTGACGACCAGCTCGTACGGGAGGAGCGAGCGGAAGCGGGCGGTGCCGGTGCGCTCGTCGCGGGGCACGACCTCGCGGACCTGGGGCCACCAGCGGGGGTACTCCTCGGCGCGTTCCAGGACGGCGTAGACCGCCTCGGGCGCGGCGTCGAGGCGCCAGATGCTGCGGAAGCGGTAGCGGCACCAGTCCATGGGCCCAGTGTGGCTACTCAGACGTGGATCTGAGTATCCGCGCGCATCCCCCTTCGGTGTGTCCGGCGCCACACTCCGCCTATGGACTCCTCCCTGCCTCCCGCGGAAGAGCTGGTGCTCGTCGACCGCGAGCTGGCCCGACTCGACGCCCGGCGTTCCCAGTTGCTGGCCCGTCGGGACTGGTTGCTGCGGGTGCTGTACCCGGCGGTCCCGGCGTCGGCGGCGACACCGTGGTCGGCTCCGGGGAACCCGGTCGCGCCCGGGCCCGTGCCGACGGCGGCGGCGCTGCCGCGACCGGAGGCGACACCGCGCAGCACGCAGAACGTCCTGCTCACCCTGGGCGGTGTGCTGCTCACCGTGGCCGCGCTCGTCTTCACCCTGGTGAGCTGGGGCGCCATGGGCATCGGCGGGCGGGCGTCCGTCCTGGCGGTGGTGACCTCGGCGGTGCTCCTCCCCCCGGTGGCGTTGCTGCGCCGCGGCCTGGGCTCGACGGCGGAGTCGGTGGCCGCGCTCGGCCTGGTGCTGACCCTGCTCGACGCCTACGCCCTGCACCGGGTGGCACTGCCGGACGCGGACGGCCCGACGTACGCGGCGGTCGCCTCGGGTGTGCTCGCGGCGGCCTGGACGGCGTACGGCTCCGCCCTGACCCGGCTGCGGATCCCGCGGCCGGCGGCCGTGGTCGCGGCCCAACTCCCGCTGCCCCTCGGGGTGCTCGCCGGCGGGGGCGGCGCCCTGCCCTTCGCCTGGGCGGCCCTCGCGACGGCCGTGGCCGACCTCGCGCTGGTGCTGCGCGCGAGGCCGCTTCCGGTGCGCGTGACGGCGGGCGTCGGCGCGGGCGGGCTGGGCGGCTGGGCCCTGCTGACCGGCCTGCTCCTGTCCTTCACGGCTCCGGGGCGCGGGGCTCCGCTGCTGGCGGGCTGCGCCGCGGTGCTCCTGTACCTCGCGGGTCGGCACGTTCCGACGGCTCTCGCGAGCGCCACGGTGGCGGGGGTCGCGCTGGTCGCCGGGGGCGGGGGGCTGCTGCGGGGCGCGGTGCCGGATGCCTGGGCCGTGCCGGGGTACGCGCTCTGCGCGGTGGCCCTGGCGGCGGGGGCGTGGTGGGCCCTCCGGCCGACGCCGGGAGCGGGCTCGGCCGTGCGGGACGGGCTCGCCCTCGCCGGGGGCGGCGTGCTCGCGCTCGCTGTCGCGTGGGCGCTGCCGCCGGTGGCGGCGGGGCTCCTGGGGCCGATGGCGCGGGGGACGGCGGTGTGGTCGGGCGAGCACGCCGATCGCCTCCTGACCGGGTATCCGGCGACCGCGCCGCTCGTGCTGCTGCTCGCGGGCCTGGCACTCGGCGCGGTGCCGCGCCTGTGGGCCCGGTGCGCGGCCCTGGCTCTGGGCTGGGCACTGCTGACGGCGCTCCCGGTGTCCCTGCACCTGTCGTACGGGGTGGCGCTCGCGCTCCAGCTGGTCGTCACGTCGATGGCGCTGGGGGTCGCCGTACGGCCCGGAGCACTGCTGCGCGGGCTCGTGGCGGCTGCCCCGAGCCGCACCGCGCCCGCCTGGCCCGGGTGGGCGCCGCGGGTCGCGGAGACGCGGGAGGTGGCGCCCGGGACGGTGGTGGGGTGGCTCGCGTATGCCGGCGGGCTGGCGTCCGCGGTCGGGGCCGTGGCCCTCGGGCTGGACTCGCGGGGGGCGACGTTCGGGGTGCTGGGGGTGCTCACGGTCCTGTTCGGCGGGGTCGCGGTGCTCGCGGACGGGGCTCGCCGGCTGGTCGGTGCCGGTGGGGCCGTGCTCGCGGTGGGCGGTCTCGTCGCGGCGGGCGCGGCCGCCGCGCACGCGGGTCCTGCGGTCACCGGGGCGGCCCTCATGGCCGTGCCGGCCGGGACCGCGGCGGTGGGGGCGCGGCTGGGGCGGCACCCGGTGGCCGTGGCGGTGGAGGTCACGGGCGCCGGCGTGGGGCTGTGCGCGGCGGCGCTCGCCGCGGAGCGGCCCGCGCTGCTCGCGCTCGTGCTGGCGCTCGGTGGCGTGGTCGCGGCGGCGACGGCGGTACGGCCGGAGCGGCGCCGGGTCGCCTCGTGGGTCGCGGCCGGGCTGTTCCTGCTCGCCACCTGGGTGCGGCTCGCGGTGTGGGAGGTCACGACGCCGGAGGCGTACACGCTGCCGGTGACCGTCCCGGCCCTGGTGGTGGGCCTGCTGCGGCGGCGCCGCGATCCGCAGGCCTCGTCCTGGACGGCGTACGGTCCGGGCCTGGCGGCGACGCTGGTGCCGAGCCTCTTCGCCGCCTGGACCGATCCGCACTGGGCGCGCCCGCTGCTGCTGGGGCTCGCGGCGCTCGTGGTGACGCTGCTCGGCGCCCGGTTCCGGCTGCAGGCCCTGCTGCTGCTCGGCGGGGCGGTGCTCGCCCTGGACGGGCTGCACGAGCTGGCGCCCTACGTGGTGCAGGTGGTGGGCGCGCTGCCGCGCTGGCTGCCGCCGGCGCTCGCCGGTCTGTTGCTGCTCGCGGTGGGGGCCACGTACGAGCAGCGGCTGCGCGACGCCCGGCGGCTGCGGGAGCGGATCGGCCGGATGCGGTGAGACGCCGAAGGCCCGGAGACGTCATCCGTCTCCGGGCCTTCGGTCCGGGTGGTGGGCGATACTGGGTTCGAACCAGTGACCTCTTCGGTGTGAACGAAGCGCTCTCCCACTGAGCTAATCGCCCGGGCGCACCGCAAACATTACCCCATGTCAGCGGGGCTCCCGCACCACCTTCGGGTCACTGGTCGATCTTCCACGGCATCACGAAGCCGAACTTCCAGAGGTAGACGCCGAGCAGCACGGCGATGATCACGAGGCCGATCGACGTCAGGATGATGTTCCGGCGCCGGACCCTGGGGTCGAGGGCGCGCTGGGCGGCCTCGGTGACCTTGCGCTTGGTCCAGCGCAGCACCAGCTGCGCCCAGACGAACTCGGTGGCCCAGATCGCCATGCCGGCGAAGATGACCAGCCAGCCGGGGCCGGGCAGGGGCAGCATCACGATGCCCGCGCCGACGACGGCGAGTCCGACGATGAAGACGCCGACCTGCCAGCTCAGGTGCAGGGTCCGGCGCGCCTTGATGAACTCGGGCGCCCGCGATCCGAGCGGGGCCTCCTCGTCCTTCTCGTGGCCGTCCCCGCGGTGCGCCGCGGACTCCCCGCTGCGCTCGTCACTCTCCGCACTCATGGCCCCAACGTACCGGACAGGTGCGTCTTGCCGGAACGGTGGTATTACCCAAAGTTACACGCACCCAAACGAGCTACCTGAACGATCACAAAACAGACAGAGGGGTTTACAACGGCACCGTAGGTGGCATGTCGATTTCGCCGACGTGCGAATCCCCGAGCGCACACTGAGCGAAAGGCCCTGGCGCTTATGAACACCACGGTCAGCTGCGAGCTGCACCTGCGCCTCGTTGTGTCGAGCGAGTCATCACTGCCTGTACCCGCGGGCCTGCGGTATGACACGGCCGATCCGTATGCCGTGCACGCCACCTTCCACACCGGAGCCGAGGAGACGGTCGAGTGGGTCTTCGCCCGCGACCTTCTCGCCGAGGGGCTGCACCGGCCCACCGGCACGGGCGACGTCCGGGTCTGGCCGTCCCGCAGCCACGGCCAGGGAGTCGTCTGCATCGCGCTGAGCTCCCCCGAGGGCGAAGCCCTGCTCGAGGCCCCGGCGAGGGCCCTGGAGTCGTTCCTGAAGCGGACCGACGCCGCCGTGCCACCGGGCACCGAGCACCGTCACTTCGACCTCGATACGGAGCTCTCCCACATCCTGGCCGACAGCTGAGCCAGGCCAAGAGCCGCACGGCGCCGTCCGACTCGGGGAGACGGCGCCGCGCGGAAAGCCGCACACGCCTCACCTCGGCGCCCCCCACCGCGCAGCCGGCGCGGTGCGGGGCGCCGATGCGCGTTTCCGGGTCGCGCTAAAGTCAGCGCCATTCCGCGGGCGCCCGCCCGCAGCCGGCCAGGGAGCGAATCGTGCTGATCCCCCACGACACCCGGATCGCCCTCGACACCGTCGTCGATCTGGTGAACACCGCCTCGCAGGGCGACCGCGACGACGAGCTCGGGGACCTCCACGCGCTGCAGTCCTTCGTGCACGCCCACAAGATCAGTGACGTGGGCGAGCTCGGCGCGGAGGACCTGCGGGCCGTCCAGGGCGTGCGCGAGCGCTTCACGGCCGTGTTCTCCGCCCCGGACTCCCGTATCGCCGCCGCGCTGATCAACCAGCTGGTCACCGCCGCGGGCACCACGCCGCAGCTCACGGACCACGACGGCTACCCGTGGCACGTGCACTACTTCGCGCCGGGCGCCTCGGTCGCCGACCACCTGGCCGCCGACTGCGGCATGGCGCTCGCCTTCATCGTCGTCGCCGGAGAGCAGGAGCGGCTGCGCCGCTGCGAGGCCCCCGACTGCGGCCGCGCCTTCGTCGACCTGTCCCGCAACCGCTCCCGGCGCTACTGCGACAGCCGCACCTGCGGCAACCGCCTGCACGTCGCCGCCTACCGGGCCCGCCGCAAGGAGGCAGCGGGCTGAGCCCGCCCGGCGCCCGTCTCACAGCAGGAACAGATCATGGACGGCGGCCATCAGCAGCAGACCGCCGATCACCGCGAGGAAGATCATCAGCGGCGGCTGGGAGAGCGCGAACAGGCAGCCGCGCGGCTCCTCCGTGGGCGCCGCGGTGGGGGTGGGGACGGGGTCCCGCGAGGTATCCAGCATCTCGGGGGGATGATGGGGCACACCGCGCCGCCAAGATCCCGCAACACACCCCATGGCTCGCCCCGTTCACCCCATCCCGTGGATGCAGGAAACGAGAGGCGTCAGAACCGGTCGAATCGCGGTGCGATCCCGGTCATATTCCGTGCTTCTTCAGAATCGCCTCGATGTCGCTGAAGTCGTCCTCGGCCGCCTTTCCGGCCTTGGCCTGCGACTGCGGCTGCGGCTGCGGCTGCGGCTGCGGCTGCGGCTGCGGGGTCGCCCCGCGTCGAGCGGCGCCGAGCGACGGCGCCGAGGCGGCGGGTGCCACCGGCGCCCGGTCCTCGCCGCCGGTGGCCGCCCGCTTGCCCGCCCTGCGCCGCTCGATCGCCCGCGTGGACGAGAAGAGCAGCCAGGCCGCGCCGAGCACACCGAAGCCGATCCAGGCGGTCAGGCTGAAGGCCGAGGTCGCCAGCCAGTCGATCGCGCCCGTCATCACCAGGCCGAGCGGCACCAGCGCGTAGGCGGCGATCCGCGCCGCGGCCAGATACCGCTTGCGGTAGGCCGTGATCGCGGCGATGCCCAGGCCGGCCGCGGACACCGCGGAGCAAAGGGTCTCGGCGAGCATGCGATCCTCCTGGTCCCGGGTGGTACGTCCCTTCCATCCTGCACCGCCCCGCCCCGCCCCGGCCATGCCCCGAGCCGCGGATCAGGGAGATCTCCGGGTCGTCCCCCAGGGAGCGCGGAGGGGGCGCCCGAGCACGGCCGACGCGGTGGGAGACTCTTTCCATGAGTGAGTCCACCGCCCCCGCCTCCCCCGCCGTCCTGGAAGCCTGGTTCGACCTGCAGTGCCCCGACTGCTTCAAGGCCCTCGACGACGTACGCGCCCTGCGCGAGAAGTACGGCGAGCGCCTCGACGTCCAGCTGCGCCACTTCCCGCTGGCCAAGCACAAGCACGCCTACGCGGCCGCCCAGGCCGCCGAGGAGGCCTTCGCCCAGGGCAAGGGCTGGCCGTACACGGAGACGCTGCTCGCCAGGACCGAGGAGCTCGGCGAGCGCGGCGAGCCGGTGCTGCTCGAGGTGGCGGGCGAACTGGGCCTGGACAGCGAGGAGTTCGACACCGCCCTGATCGACGGTCGGCACCTCCTGACGGTCGACGCCGACGAGGCCGAGGGCAAGGCGATCAAGGTGACCGGCACCCCGACGTACGTCATCGGCGGCGAGCGGCTCGACGGCGGTAAGAGCCAGGACGGCCTGCGCGCGCGCATCGAGGAGATCGCCGACCGTCTCCTGCGGGGCTGACGGCCCTACAGCAGGGGCTTGGCGCTGTTGACGTACGTCGTGCGGTATCCCAACGACTCGTACAGCCGGATCGCCGGGGTGTTGCCCGTGAAGACGTGCAGTCCGAGCAGGTGCTCCCCGGCCGCCAGCGCCTCGTGCTCGGCCAGCAGCATCAGCCCCCGGCCGTAGCCCCTGCCGCGCTGCTCCGCGTCGACCTCGACCTCGAACACGAAGGCCTGCCGCTCCCCCGGCTCCGCCTCCAGGGCGCCGGTCCACAGGTGGCCGACCACCCGCCCGTCGCGCACGGCGACGTCCACCGCGACGCCCGGGGTCGCCAGTCCCTGCGGGAGGAACCTGCGGCGGCTGTCCTCGGCCTTCGCCAGCGCCCGGTCCTCAGGGACCCCTCGGTCGATCCAGCTCTGCGCGAAGGCCGCCTTGGACCGCGCCGACCAGGCCGTGAACTCCGCCTCCGTGGCCGGCCGGTACGTGAAACCCTCCGGCAGCGCCGGCGGCCGGGCCGGCAGCTCCTTGACCATGTTCCGGCTGCGCTCCGTGTAGCCGAGCGAGCGGACCATCCGCAGCGCGGCATCGGCGTCGGCGGGCACCGAGACCAGCACCTCACGGCAGCCCCAGCCGCGCAGCACCTCCTCCGAGGCGAGCGCCGCCACCGTGCCCCGGCCACGGCCACGATCCGGTTCGTCGACCCGTAGCCGTGCGATCAGGCCGGAGGCGGGACCGAAGGCCGGGTCGGTGGCGACGTGCACGGAGCCGACCCGGCGGCTGTTCACGCAGATGTCGTACGTGCGGGAACGGCCGCCGTCGGCGGACTGCTGGAGCGGCTCGGACGGCCGCAGGGTGGTGGTCATCACCGGTGTTCTACCCACCCCGCCCGGGTCCGTCATCCGACTTCAGGGATGCCGCGGATCGCCGTCCCGGGCGGCCCGCTCGTCGAAGATCCGCATGGCCTTGGCCGTGACCGGCCCCGGCGTCGCGGCGAGCTCCCGGTCGTCCACCCGGTGGACCGCCTGGATGTCCCGCAGGGTGGAGGTCAGGAAGATCTCGTCGGCGCTCTCCAGGACCTCCAGCGGGAGGTCGGTCTCCTCGGCGCCGGTCCACTCCACGGCCAGGGCACGGGTGATCCCCGCGAGGCAGCCGGAGGAGACGGGCGGGGTGTGGATGCGCCCGTCGAGCACCACGAAGACGTTGGAGCCGGTGCCCTCGCAGAGCTGCCCGACGGTGTTGCCGAACAGCGCCTCGGAGGCGCCCCGCTCGCGCGCCCGCGCGAGGGCGACCACGTTCTCGGCGTACGAGGTGGTCTTCAGGCCCGTGAGCGCACCGCGCTCGTTGCGGGTCCAGGGAACGGTGATCACGGCGGTGGAGTCCGGGCGCCGGCTCGTCCCGCCGAGGGCCACGACGAGGCTGGTGCCCGCGTCTCCGCGCTCAGAGCCGAGCGGCGAGAGGCCGCCGGTGTACGTGATGCGGAGCCGGCCGAGCTCCATCGGGTTGGCCTCGAGGACGGCGGCGCAGGCCCGGCGGACCTCGTCGAGGTCAGGGTCGGGCAGCCCGAGGCCGCGGGCGGAGCGGGTGAGGCGCTCCAGGTGGAGGGTGAGCGCAAACGTTTCGCCTCGCTCGGCCTTGACCGTCTCGAAGATGCCGTCGCCGACGGTCAGACCGTGGTCCAGGACGGACACCTGCGCGGTCTCGGCGTCGTGCAGTCCGCCGTTGACCCAGAGTTTCATCGAGATATGGCCCTTCCGCTCGCCTCGTACGCGCCAGACGCTATCGCGACGAGCCGGGCGGCCTTGAGCTCGGTCTCGGCCCATTCGCGCTCGGGGTCGGAACCCCAGGTGATGCCGGCGCCGGTGCCGAAGCGCAGCATGCCCTCGGGCCGGTCGATCCAGAAGGTGCGTATGCCGACGGCCAGCTCGGCGGTGCGCCGGTCGGCGTCGACCCAGCCGATG
This sequence comes from Streptomyces sp. NPDC051921, assembly GCF_040680975.1. NCBI lineage: Bacteria > Bacillati > Actinomycetota > Actinomycetes > Kitasatosporales > Streptomycetaceae > Streptomyces > Streptomyces sp. NPDC051921. The sequence continues at coordinate 53,789 of NZ_JBFAXU010000009.1, read as the reverse complement.
CCGCCGCAGTACGGACCGCGCGGGGCGGTCTCCAGGGCCTCGATGATCCGCAGGGCGCTCGACTTGGGCGCGCCGGTCACGGAGCCGGGCGGGAAGGTGGCGGCGAGCAGCTCGTGCCAGCCGGCCCCGTCGCGGAGCTCGCCGCGGACGGTGGAGACCAGGTGGACGAGGCCGGGGTGGGGTTCGACGGCGCACAGCTCGGGCACGGTGACCGACCCGGTGGAGCAGACGCGGCCCAGGTCGTTCCGTACGAGGTCCACGATCATCACGTTCTCGGCGTGGTCCTTCTCCAGGAGGTCCTCGGCGGTCCGGCCGGTGCCCTTGATGGGGCCGGACTCGACGGTGCCTCCCGTACGGCGCAGATAGAGCTCGGGCGACGCGGTGGCGATCTCCACCCCGTGCGCGGGCAGCCGGATCGTGCCCGCGTAGGGGGCGGGGTTGCCCTGGGCGAGCAGAGCGGTGAGCGCGTCGACGTCGGCGCGGGCCGGATCGGGCAGCGGCGCGGACATCACCCGGCAGAGGTTCGCCTGGTAGACCTCGCCGCGCGCGATGTGCTCGCGCACGCGGCGGACGCCCGCGGTGTACGCGGCGCGGTCGAGCGAGGACGTCCAGTCGCCGGCAGCGGGGCCGTGCCAGGCGCCCGGCACGGGCGCGGGCACCGGGTCGGGCCGCACGTCACCGAAGCGCGCACAGGTGAGACGGCCCTCGAAGTCCGCGCAGACGGCCCAGAAGCCGGAGGAGTCCAGGGCCTCGGGGTCGTGGGTCACGTCCCGGAGGTCGGTGGCGAGGAGGCCGCCGAAGCGGGCCAGAGGAGCGAGGGAATGCACGCTTGTGAGTCTAGGTGGGGGAACGGCTGGGCCGCCGGGTCGCGCGCGGACGCGGGAGACCCGTGAGGCGGCCGGGGGGCGGAGGATCTTCCGAGGCTCCTGGGGGCGCCTTCGCGCCACCTCGGGAACACGTGGAGTGAACGCCGCGCGAACGCTCCCGGACGCCCCGGCTGGTCCGCAGGTCAGCACGCTGCGGAAACGCGTTTTTGTGCTGGCCCAGGAATCCGCTAGAGTTCAACACGTCGCCGGGACGCGCAAGCGGAACGGAAACGACAAGCGGACGTGGCTCAGTTGGTAGAGCATCACCTTGCCAAGGTGAGGGTCGCGAGTTCGAATCTCGTCGTCCGCTCGATGTGGGGGATCATCCCGAACCCCCGTATTCACTCCTGGTGGAGTGGCCGAGAGGCGAGGCAACGGCCTGCAAAGCCGTCTACACGGGTTCAAATCCCGTCTCCACCTCCAAGGACGATTAGCTCAGCGGGAGAGCGCTTCCCTGACACGGAAGAGGTCACTGGTTCAATCCCAGTATCGTCCACTGGATCTTCGGATCCTGGATCTTCGGATGCCCCGCGCGATTAGCTCAGCGGGAGAGCGCTTCCCTGACACGGAAGAGGTCACTGGTTCAATCCCAGTATCGCGCACGCAGCACCTGCACCTTCGGGTGTGCCCGCGCGATTAGCTCAGCGGGAGAGCGCTTCCCTGACACGGAAGAGGTCACTGGTTCAATCCCAGTATCGCGCACGCAGTACCCGCACCTTCGGGTGCGCCCGCGCGATTAGCTCAGCGGGAGAGCGCTTCCCTGACACGGAAGAGGTCACTGGTTCAATCCCAGTATCGCGCACCAGACACGAAGCCCCCGGCCACGAACAGCGGCCGGGGGCTTCGTCGTGCGGTCGATCGTCCGGCCGCGGTGCGCGCACGCGCGCGCGTTCCCGCGAGCAGGAGGCGGGCAAGGCCCCCGGAGGGGCCCGCCATGCGTCAGGAGGAGAAGAGCATCCGGCCGAAGCCGCGGTGGTGGCCGCCGTGGTGACCGTGGTGACCGCCGTGGTGCGGGGCACCCCAGGCCGGAGCCGCCGGCTGCGCCGGGTAGGCCGGCGGGGCGGGCGGCGCCTGCCACTGCGACTCCAGGCGGGTCAGGGCCTCGAGCTCCCCGTAGTCCAGGAAGATGCCGCGGCAGCCGCTGCACTGCTCTATCTGGACGCCGTTGCGGTTGTACGTGTGCATGGGCGCGTGGCACTTGGGACACTGCATGCGGTCTCAACTCCCTGCCGTTCGAATGGTGCTCTCACCCTACGGGGACGCCGGCGGAGCCAACTCGGTTCGGAGCGAAGCGATTCGGGCGCAGGTGTCGATCATCACGTCCTCCACCTCGTCCAGCGGGCGCCCCTCGGCGGTGGACTTGGCGAGGGCGAGCGCGGCGGTCTGCACGGCGAGGGCGCGGGCCGGGACGTCGAGACGGGCCCAGGGGTCGCCCGACGGGCTCGTGGTCGCGGGGCCGCCGGCCGCCAGGTACGCGCCGAGGAAACGCGCCCAGACCTCCGGCGGCAGCAGGCCGGCCGCGAACCAGGCCGCCGGGCGGGCCAGGTCCCAGGCCGGGTCGCCGACCCCGAGGTCGTCGACGTCGATCAGGCGCCAGTACGGGGCACGGACGAGCTGGCCGAGGTGGAAGTCGCCGTGGCAGAGGGCGGGCCCTGCGGGCGGCGGGGCGTCCGGCGGGTCGGGGAGGGTCCGCCAGGCGCTCAGCACCGTCGCCGTGCCGGGATGGTCCGGAGCCGCGCGGCGCATGCGCGCGACGGCGAGCGCCGCCTTCACCGGGGCCCGCATGGGCGGGAGGCCCGGCGGGGGCGGGGTCCGGTGCAGGGCGGCCAGCAGGCGGGCGGCCTCCTCCCAGGGCGCGGCGTCGGGCGCGTCCGGGTCCACCGGGGCCCCGTACGGCCAGGCCGTGAGGGGGCGCCCGTCGAGCTCCGGGCGAGGCCGTGGCAGGGGCGCGAGGAGCACCTCACCCAAGCCGGGGGCCGCCGCGACCGCCACCCGCGACCGCAGCTCCCCCGGGACGCCGCCGGGCGCGTGCGCCTTCAGAACGAGGTCCCCGTGGCGCACCACGGTGCCGTCGTCCCGGTCCGCCAGCAGCCCCACCGGGCAGGAGCAGGGCGGGGCCGCCCCGTCGACGGGATGCGCGGTGTCCCGCGCGAGCGCGTACAGCTGTCCGAGAACGGTCTCCTCCACGCGGGGAGCCTACGCGGGCGGCGCCCGGGCCGGGCCGGACAGGGAGAAGGGCGCCGCCGGGCACGGGTGAGGCCGGGCACGGCGGTGCACGGGGCACCGGCGCCGCTCCGCGCGGGGGCGTCCGACTCTGGGGCTCCCGCCCGGGCGACGCCCGGCGGGGCGTCCGACTCTGGGGCTCCCGCCGCGGGCGACGCCCGGCACCGGGCCGGCCCGGAAAAGCGCGAGGGCCGGTCAGCTCCCCAGCTGACCGGCCGCACGCTGCCGTCCGCCGCACCCCCGTCCCCACGGGGTTGTTGGCCGGATGTCCCCGACCCGGGCCGCTCTCCCGGGTCCGGGGCGCCGTTCAGCGCCCCAGCATCACGCCTACGGACGACGCCTGTGTGACCACCGCGTCCCAGCCGCCGAAGGCGACCACGAGCAGGGCCGCGAGAGGGAGGACCATGGCGGTCGCCACCAGCGGGTGACGACGGCTCGAAGGGCGGGGGGTGATCCGCGGGGCCGGGTACGCCATGGTTCCTCTCCTGTCGTGTCTGACGCGGCGGGTGCGGTGACCTCGGGGGACGAGTGCTGCACCCGCCGCTTGACCTCAACACTAGGCAGCGGGCGCCGCCCGGGCGTCATGCCCGCGTACCGACTTGCAGGCCTCCCGGAGGATGACGAGCCTCCGCTCGGCGTACTCCCCTGGGTGGAGACGCCTCCCCCCGCCCTGGGGGACTTCCCCGAGGGGGTGCGTGACGTCGCTCACGTTTGCCGCCGCGGCCCGGGGTGTCGCACCGGGAAAATCCCAACGTCTTTGATAGGAGGGGGTGTTGGCGACCGCCACAGCTGACCGGGCCTCAAGTGTCCCCCTCAGCACTGACAATCGATGCGGCCACGAGGGCGCGGCCTGTGAGCGGGCCGGGTCGGCGGTACGTAAGCTGTGCCACGTCGAACGGACGAGGGGACGGACATGGCGATGATGCGGCTCCGGCGCGAGGACCCGCGGATCGTCGGGTCCTTCCGGCTCCACCGCAGGCTGGGGGCCGGCGGCATGGGGGTCGTGTACCTCGGCTCCGACCGGCGCGGGCAGCGCGTGGCGCTCAAGGTCATCCGGCCTGACCTGGCCGAGGACCAGGAATTCCGCTCACGGTTCGCCCGCGAGGTGTCCGCCGCCCGCCGGATCCGCGGCGGGTGCACCGCCCGGCTCGTGGCCGCCGACCTGGAGGCCGAGCGCCCCTGGTTCGCCACCCAGTACGTGCCCGGGCCCTCGCTGCACGACCGGGTCGCGGAGGAGGGCCCGCTGCGGGCCTCCGACGTGGCAGCGATCGGCGCGGCGCTCTCGGAGGGGCTGGTCGCCGTCCACGAGGCCGGCGTCGTCCACCGGGACCTGAAGCCGTCCAACATCCTGCTGTCCCCCAAGGGCCCCCGCATCATCGACTTCGGCATCGCCTGGGCCACCGGCGCCAGCACGCTGACCCATGTCGGCACGGCCGTCGGGTCGCCCGGCTTCCTCGCGCCGGAGCAGGTGCGGGGCGCGGCGGTCACCCCGGCGACGGACGTCTTCTCGCTGGGCGCGACGCTCGCGTACGCGGCGATGGGCGACTCGCCCTTCGGGCACGGCAGTTCCGAGGTCATGCTCTACCGGGTCGTCCACGAGGAGCCCCAGTTGCACGGCGTGCCGGACGCGCTGGCGCCGCTCGTCCGGGCCTGTCTGGCGAAGGACCCGGAGGAACGTCCCAGCACCCTCCAGCTGTCCATGCGGCTCAAGGAGATCGCCGCACGGGAGGCCCAGGGCCTGCCCGCCGCGCCCCGGCCGCCCGGGCAGCGCGAGCGGGCCGAGGAGCGGCCCCCCGTCCGGCCCACGGAGCGGTACACGGAGCGCACGACCGAACGGTCCGCCGAGCGCGCGGGTGAGCACTCGGGAGAGTGGCCCGTCGCGCGGAGCGCGGAGCGCCCGGCCGCCGACCGGCCCACGGGCGGGCAGGGTCGGTCCGGGGGCTCCCGGCCCTCCGCGTCCCGGCCGTCCTCACCGCGTACGGGCGGGGGCTCGCGGTCCCCGCAGTCCCGGCCCGGCACCCGGCCCGGGGCGCGCTCGACGTCCACCGGCCGCCGGCCCGCCAACCCCCGGCTGCTGCGCCAGCGCCTGTTCGTGTTCGTGGTCGTGACGCTGGTCGTCGCCCTCGGCATCGCGGCCGCGCAGGCCCTGCAGGGCTAGGCCGTCCCTTCCCGGACCAGGCCGGATCAGCCGGGGAGTCGCGTCCCGGTGCGTGCAGCTGCAGGGCGGAGCGAGGGGCCCGGCGACCGACGCCCACGCGGCAGACGCGTGGGCGCATGCGGGGCGCCTCGGGCGGAGCCTGGGGAGCCGCGCGCCCGGCCTGATCGAAGGTCCCCGGAACCGGCCTCCGGGCGCGGCCCTCCCCCGGGCGCTTCAGGCCTGCGGGCGTCCGCTCGTCACGGCGTAGAAGGCCACCGCCGCCGCGGCGCCCACGTTGAGCGAGTCCACGCCGTGCGCCATCGGGATCCGGACCCACTCGTCCGCCGCGCGCAGGGCCTGCGTCGACAGGCCCTCGCCCTCGGCGCCGAGCATCAGGGCGACCCGCTCCAGCTTGTGGGGGGCCGCGTCGTCGATCGAGGCTGCCCGGTCGGCGGGGGTCAGGGCGAGCAGCTTGAAGCCCGCCTCCCGCACCGCCTCCAGGCCTCGGGGCCAGGTGTCCAGGCGGGCGTACGGGACGGAGAAGACCGCGCCCATGGAGACCTTCACCGAACGGCGGTACAACGGGTCCGCGCAGTCCGGGGAGAGCAGCACCGCGTCCATGCCGAGCGCGGCGGCGCTGCGGAAGATCGCGCCGATGTTGGTGTGGTCGTTGACCGACTCCATGACGGCGACCCGGCGGGCCGTGGCGAGGAGTTCCGGCGCCGTCGGGAGCGGCTTGCGCTGCATCGAGGCGAGGGCGCCGCGGTGCACGTGATAGCCGGTGACGCGTTCGGCGAGGTCCGGCTGCACCGCGTAGACGGGCGCCGGGACCTCGTCGATCACGTCGCGCATGACGTCGACCCACTTGGCGGAGAGCAGCATCGAGCGCATCTCGTAACCCGCCTGCTTGGCGCGGCGGATCACCTTCTCGCCCTCGGCGATGAACAGTCCCTCGGCGGGCTCGCGCCGGCGGCGGAGCTCGACGTCGGTCAGTCCGGTGTAGTCGCGCAGACGCGGGTCGTCGGGGTCGTCGATCGTGATGAGTTCGGCCACGGGGTGATACTGCCTTGTCCGGTGGGTGGTGCCAATGTGTGCGGGTCGCTCGTGGGCCTGTCTCAGGCGAGCGGCTTGTCGGGGCCTTCGTTCACGACGTCGCCGATGACGATCACGGCCGGCGGGCGGACCTCCTCGGCCCTGACCGTGTCCGCCACGGTCGCCAGCGTCGCGTCCACGCGGCGCTGGGTGGCCGTGGTGCCCTCCTGGACCAGGGCCAGCGGGGTGTCCGGGGACTTGCCGTGGGCGATCAGCGCCTCGGCGATCTTGCCGATCTTGTCGACGCCCATGAGGATCACGAGCGTGCCCGTGAGCTTGGCGAGGGACGCCCAGTCCACGAGGGAGCGCGGGTCGTCGGGGGCCACGTGCCCGCTGACGACGGTGAACTCGTGCGCGACGCCCCGGTGCGTGACCGGGATGCCGGCCGCGCCCGGCACCGAGATCGAGCTGGAGATGCCCGGGACCACGGTGCAGACGATGCCCTCGGCGGCCAGGGCCTGGGCCTCTTCCATGCCGCGGCCGAAGACGAACGGGTCGCCGCCCTTGAGGCGGACGACCGACCGGCCCTGCTTGGCGTGCTCGATGAGCGCGTTGTTGATGGCCTCCTGGGCCATGAACCGGCCGTACGGGATCTTCGCCGCGTCGATCACCTCGACGTGCGGGGGCAGTTCGCTGAGCAGGTCGCGGGGGCCGAGACGGTCCGCGATGACCACGTCCGCCTCGGCGAGGAGCCGGCGGCCCCGGACGGTGATGAGGTCCGGGTCGCCGGGGCCGCCGCCGACGAGGGCGACGAAGGGGGTGCGGGAGCGGTGGGCGGGCGCGGCGAGCGAGCCGTCGCGCAGGCCCTCGACGACCGCGTCCCGGACGGCGGCCGAGCGGCGCGGGTCGTGGCCGGTGAGCACGGCCACGGTGACGCCCTCGACGTGGCCGGTGGCCGGGGTCCAGGCGGTGGCCGCCTCGGCGTCGTCGGAGCGCACGCACCAGGTCCTGGTCCGCTCGGCCTCGGCGGAGGCGGCGGCGTTGGCGGCCGGGTCCGTGGTGGCGACGAGCGCGTACCAGGCGTCGGCCAGGTCGCCCTCCTCGTAGCGGCGCCTGATCCAGGTGATCTCGCCGGCCTCGGCCATCGCCTCCACCGAGGGCGTGGCGGACGGGGAGATCAGGGTGACCTCGGCATCGGCGGCGATGAGGGCGGGGAGGCGGCGCTGGGCTACCTGGCCACCGCCGAGGACGACGACGCGGCGGCCCGAGAGGCGCAGTCCGACGGGGTAGGCGGGGTGGTCGGCGTGCTCGGCCATGTGCGGGCGGCTCCTCGGAGGGGCGTGGGTGGGCGCTGGCCCACCTCACGATATCGGTGACCTGGGGTTGTCACGCTGTGACGGATGTCCCTCGGGCCGAGCGCCGTCGGTCGGTGCGTGGGGGACGTGCTGGGGACTTGCGCGGGGAGGACGTGCGGGGACTTGCACGGGGAGGACGTGCGGGGACTTGTACGGGGAGGACGTGCGGGGGCCTGTGTCCGGAACCCGGACACAGGCCGCGTCGCGCGCTTTCGCCGTCCGCGCCTGCTTCCGACTACTTCTCCGTGACGCCCGCGGAGTCGAAGGTCGCGACCTCGTGCATGGCGCGTGCTGCGCTCTGGACCACCGGGAGGGCCAGCAGCGCGCCCGTGCCCTCGCCGAGGCGCAGGTCCAGGTCGACGAGCGGGCGCAGGCCGAGCTTGTTGAGGGCCGCGACGTGGCCCGGCTCGGCGCTGCGGTGGCCGGCGATGCAGGCGGCCAGCGACTCGGGCGCGATGGCGCGCGCGACGAGGGCAGCCGCGCCGGTGGAGACGCCGTCCAGGATGACCGGGGTACGGAGCGAGGCCGCGCCCAGGATCAGGCCGACGAGCGCCGCGTGCTCCAGGCCGCCGATGGCCGCGAGGACGCCGATCGGGTCCGCCGGGTCCGGCATGTGGAGGTCGAGGGCGCGGCGGACCACGTCCACCTTGCGGGCGTGCATCTCGTCGTTGATGCCCGTGCCGCGGCCGGTGACCTCGGTCGGGTCGACGCCGGTGTAGACCGAGATGAGGGCGGCGGACGCGGTGGTGTTCGCGATGCCCATCTCACCGGTGAGCAGCGCCTTGTTGCCGGCGGCCACGAGGTCGCGGGCGGTCTCGATGCCCACCTCGATCGCGGCGACCGCCTCTTCGCGGGTCATCGCCTGGCCGATGGTGAAGTCGCCGGTGCCCGGGCGGACCTTGCGGGGAAGCAGGCCGGGGGTGGAGGGGAGTTCGCTCGCGACGCCCACGTCGATGACGCAGACCTCGGCACCCACCTGGTGGGCGAAGGCGTTGCAGACCGCGCCGCCGCCGAGGAAGTTCGCGACCATCTGGCCGGTCACCTCCTGGGGCCAGGCGGTGACGCCCTGGGCGTGCACCCCGTGGTCGCCCGCGAAGATCGCCACGGCGGCGGGCTCCGGGATCGGCGGCGGGCACACCCGGGAGAGGCCGGCGAGCTGGGCGGAGATGATCTCCAGCATGCCCAGGGCCCCGGCGGGCTTGGTCATGCGCTTCTGGCGCTCCCAGGCCTCGCCGAGCGCCTTCGCGTCCAGCGGGCGGATGTTGGCGACGGTCTCCTGGAGCAGGTCGTGCGGCTCCTCGCCGGGCAGGGCGCGGCGGCCGTACGTCTCCTCGTGGACGACCCAGGACAGCGGGCGGCGCTTGGACCAGCCCGCCTGCATCAGCTCGGGCTCGTCCGGGAACTCGTCGACGTAGCCGACGCACAGGTACGCGACCACTTCGAGGTGCTCGGGCAGGCCGAGGGCGCGGACCATCTCGCGCTCGTCGAAGAAGCTGACCCAGCCGACGCCGAGGCCCTCGGCGCGGGCGGCGAGCCAGAGGTTCTCGACGGCGAGGGCCGAGGAGTAGGGGGCCATCTGCGGCTGCGTGTAGCGGCCGAGGGTGTGGCGGCCGCCCCGGGTCGGGTCGGCGGTCACGACGATGTTGACCGGGGTGTCGAGGATGGCCTCGATCTTCAGTTCCTTGAACTGCTTGGCCCGGCCCTTGGGCAGCGACTTCGCGTACGCGTCGCGCTGGCGCATGGCCAGTTCGTGCATGGAGCGGCGGGTCTCGGCGCTGCGGATGACGACGAAGTCCCACGGCTGCGAGTGGCCCACGCTGGGCGCCGTGTGCGCGGCCTCCAGGACGCGCAGGAGCACCTCGTGCGGGATCGGGTCGGAACGGAAGCCGTTGCGGATGTCGCGGCGCTCGCGCATCACGCGGAGCACGGCCTCGCGCTCGGCCTCCGCGTAGCCGGGGGCGCGGTCGCCCGCCGTCGCTTCGGTGTCCGGGGTCGCCGCGGCCTCGTCCGGGGTCTCCGTGGCGTCGGCGGCCACGGCCGGCTCCTCGGTGGCCGGCTGCCCGACGAGCTGCTGTTCGCCGAGCTGTTCCTCGACCGTGGTCGGCGTTTCGGGCTGCGGGGCGGCCTCGGCGCCCGGCTCCGTGGCGGGCTGCGGTGACACGGTCTGCGGGGCCTGCGCCTCGGGCTGCGTTTCCGGGATGTCCTCCGCCACGACGGGGACCTCCTCGGCCGTCGCCTCGATCGGGGCCGGGGCGGGGGCCGCCGCCGGCTGCTCGGGCGCGAGCCCCGGGGCGGGCTCGGCGGCCTGGGCCTGCTGCACGGCGGGCGCGGGCTCGGGGGTGGGCTCGGCGGCGGGCGCGTCGACGACGACGGGCTCGGCCACGACCTGCTCGGCCGGGGCCTCCTGCTCGGCCTCGCGCGGTGCGGGCACCGGGGCCGGGACCTCCTGGACGACGGGCTCGGCAGCGAGCTCGACGACCAGCTCCTCCACGACGACCGGCTGCTCGGCACCCGGCTCCTCGATGGTGACCGGCTGCTCGCCGACCGGCTGCTCGGCGAGCGCCTCCTCGACGGTGACCTGCTGCTCGCCGACGACCGGCGCGGCGACGGCTTCGGCCACGACCGGCTCCACGACGGGCTGCTCGGCCGCGGGCTGCTCGGCCGCGGGCTGCTCCACGACGGGGGCTTCCTCGACGGCGGTCTCCGCCGACGGGGCCTCCGTGGCGGGAGCCTCGACGACCTGCTCGGCCACGACCGGGGGCACCGGCTCGACGACGGCCTGCTCGGCCACGATCGGCTCGGCCACGACCGGCTCGGCGGGGGCCTGCTCGGCAGGGGCGGGCGCGGCCTGCTCCGCCGGCACCGGCTCCTCGGCCGACGGCGCCTCGGGTGCCGGCGACGGGGTCGGGGCCAGGTGCGGGGCGGTCGGGACGGAGCCCTCGACCGGGACGAACTGGGCGACCGGCGGGACGACCGTTTCTTCGGGCTCCTGCGGCTGCGCGGGCCACGGCACGGCGCCCTGCGGAGCGGTCTGCTGGTCCTGCGGGACGTCCAGGTACTCGGGGCCGGTCGTCGGCGGGCCCGGGGTGCGCACCGGCATGGGGGCGGGCGCGGCGGCGGCCGGGGCGGGGACCTGCGTGGGCACGGGCTGCGGGGCCGGGGCGGCGGGGCCGCGGTCGGCGAGCGAACGGACGACGCCGGTGGCGTCGGGGACGGGCGGGCCCATGTGCAGCGGACGGCGGGCCGGCGTCGGGCCCGCGGGCATGCGGACGGCTCCGAGGTCGACGGAGCCGGAGTCGCGGCCGGCGGCCTCGTGGGCGCCGGTGTCGAGGATGCCGGGCTCGTAGCCGTGGTCGGCGAGCACGGGCTCATGGGCGGCCAGGGGCACGCCGTGCGCGGGGGTGCCCTGCGGCGGGAGCTGGACGCCCTGCGGCGGGGTGGCGGTGACCTGCTCCAGGGGGGCGGTCAGCGGGTCCACGAACGCGGGGGCGGGCACGGTGACCGGCGGCGCGGGCGGGACACCCGGCTGCTGCTCGCTCCAGGCGCCCTGGGCGCCCGGCATCAGGAGCAGTTCGTCTTCCTCGGCTGCCGTCTCGGAGGGGTCCAGGAAGGTGTACGCGCCCGGAGCGGGGATGCCCGGCTGCTCGACCATGCCTGCGTTCTCCGGCAGCCCCTCGCCCGGGACCTGGCCGGTGTCCGTCATGCTGCGTACCCCTCGCCCATCGGTTGTGCTCCTTCAGACCTTGCCCGTCGACAAGAACGAGCGTGCGCGCCGCGTGGCACGAGGCGCGCGGACACCCATGCATTGTCGCGGCCTTCGGCCATCGTGGCAGGCGGATCCGCCACGGTGCGCTGTGGACTGCGCCACGTCGCGCCGTCCCCCGTTGCTCCGTACCACATCAGCGACCCAATGGAGCCACTACTTCCGGACATTGGGGAACAAAATGCCGAACGTCCGGGTGCGGTACAACAATCGGCCAGCCTACCCCGCCTGCCGGGCGGTGCGATCACTCAGGTCCGGTGGCCGGACAGCAGGAAGACGACGGAGCGGGACCGTTCGGCGAAGTCGCCCGGGTCCAGTCCGACGGTCTGGAGCAGAGCGCATTCGACCTGGTAGCCACCGTCGGCGAGGGCGGCGCCGACGGCCTCGGCCTCGTCGCGGGTGGCGGCGTGGGCGACGATCCGTTCGGGCCTGCGGTCGGTGCAGGCGGTGACGACGGGGACTCCCCCGCCGCCGACGCGGACCACATCCGGCTCGGGCAGGCGTTCCAGGACGTGCGGGGCACGTCCGGACACGGTCTGGAGCTGGACCCCGGCGCGGCGGGCGGCGGCCTCGGTGCGGGCGCAGGCCTCGGGGTCGGTGTCGACGGCGATGACGGCGGCGCCGAAGCGGGCCGCCTCCACGGCGAAGGCTCCGCCGGCGCAGCCGATGTCCCAGACGAGGTCGCCGACGCGGGGGCCGAGGCGGGCGAGTTGGGCGGCGCGCAGGGTGGCGTCCTGGCCGCTGCGGCCGTCGGTCTCCTCGGTGGGCAGGGCCCAGCCGCGTACGGACGGGGTGTCGTGGCCCATGAGCCAGCCGCCGGTGGAGCTGCCGCCGATGACGAGGACGACGTTGGGGTCGCGCCAGGCGTGGTCGGCGGCCTTGTCGGAGGTGAGGACGGTGACCTGTTCGCGTTCGGTGCCGAGTTCCTCGCAGATGACGAAGGTGCGGTGCACGCCGTCGAGGAGGAGGGCGAGTTCGGCGGGTCCGGCGCCCGGGGAGGTGAGGACGGCGACCTTCGGGTGGGCGCGGCAGACGTTGACGGCGCGGCGCAGGGTGCGCTGGTGGGCGACGACGATCTTGGCGTCGTCCCAGGGCATGCCGGCCCGGGCGAAGGCGGCGGCCACGGAGGAGACGGCGGGGACGACCTCGACCTCGAGGCCGTGCTCGGGGGCGCGCAGGGTGCGGACGACGCCGAAGAAGCCCGGGTCGCCGTCGGCGAGGACGACGGCGGTGCCGCGGTGTCCGGCGATCCGGCGGGCGGCGAGGTCGACGCTGCCGAGGCGGACGCGTTCGGCGGCGGCGGGTACTTCGGGCAGCGCCAGGTGGTGCGCGGCGCCGGCCACGAGCGTGGCGGCGGCGAGGGCGGACCGGGCCGCTGCGGTGAGGGGCGAGCCGTCCCAGCCGATCACCGTGACCCGGTCGGCCATCTGTGTCTGTCTCCCTGGGCGTGTGTGCAGGTCGGGGGCGGTTCGAGCCTACCTGGACGGTCAGCTCCAGTCGGCGTACGTGGAGAGTCCCGCGTCGGCCATCTGGTCGGCGACGCCGTCCAGGTCCTCGGGAAGGAGGCTCCAGACGATGAGGTCGGTGCGGATGTCGGTCCATTCGCCGGACTCGGTCTGGCTGCGCGCTATCCAGGCGTTGCGCAGGACGCCCTCGCTGATGCAGCCGATCTTCTGGGCGACCTGCTGGGAGGCGGTGTTGTCGGCGGCGGTGCGCAGTTCGAGGCGTTCGAAGCCGCGGTCGCCGAAGAGCCACTGCGCGGCGGCGAGGACGGACTCGGTGGCGTAGCCCTCGCCGCGGGCCCAGGGGGCGGTGACGTAGGCGACCTCGGTCGCGCGGGTGCGCCAGTTGGTGCTGTGGAGGTGGAGGGTGCCGACGAGGCGCTGGGTGAGGAACTCGGTGACGGCGAAGACGATGCCGCGGCCTTCGGTCCGTTCAGCAGGAGCGATCCTGCGGACCCAGGCCTCGGCGTCGGCGCGGGTGTAGGGGTGCGGGACGGAGGTCCAGGCCACGACGAGTTCGTCGTTCATCATCTCCACGAACGCGGGGATGTCGGCCTCTTCGTACGGGCGCAGCACCAACCGGTCCGTGCTGATGGAGATGGACGGGAAGGTCGTAGTCATCTGCAACTCCATACGTGAATGACCGTGAACGCACAGCATGCAGCATGCGACTGCCGCCGCGCATGCGCGGGTGAGCCGAAGGCCCCGTGCGCCGGACGGGGCGCAAGGGGCCTTCTGGGTGTGGACGTTACCGCGAGGGCTACTTGGCGGGAGCGCCGAAGGCCGGGATGACCGAACCCTGGTAGGTGTCCTCGATGTACTTCTTCACCTCGGGCGAGTTGAGGAGCTTGACGAGCTTCTGGACGCGGGCGTCCTTCTCGTTGCCCTCCTTGACGGCGAGGAAGTTGGCGTAGGGGTTGCCCTCCGCCTTCTCCAGGACGAGGGCGTCCTTCGCGGGCTGCAGCTTGGCCTCGATCGCGTAGTTGCCGTTGACGACGGCGGCGTCGACGTCGTTCAGGGCGCGGGGCACGGTGGCGGCCTCCAGCTCCTTGAACTCCAGGCCCTTCTTGTCGGTGATGTCGGAGAGCTTGGCGTCGGTGCCGACGCCCGCCTTGAGGGTGATGAGCCCGTTGTCGGCGAGCAGGTGGAGGGCGCGGCCCTCGTTGGTGGTGTCGTTGGGCACGGCGATGGTCTGGCCGGCCTTGATGTCCTTCACCGACTTGACCTTCTTGGAGTAGAGGCCGAGCGGCTCCAGGTGGACGTCGACCACCGGGACGATGTGGGTGTTGTTCTTCTTGTTGAAGTCGTCGAGGTACGGCTTGTGCTGGAAGAAGTTGGCGTCGACCTGGCCGGTCTCGGTGGCGGTGTTCGGCAGGACGTAGTCCGTGAACTCCTTCACCTCCAGCTTCAGGCCCTCCTTCGCGGCGAGCTTGTCCTTGACGAAGTTGAGGATGTCGGCGTGCGGCGTCGGGGACGCGGCGACGACGAGCGGCTTGTCGGCGGCGCCGGCCGCGTCCTTGGCGGAGGACGGGTCGGACGAGGTGCCGCAGGCCGTGAGACCGAGGGCGAGGGCGGCGGTGGCGGCGATGCCCGCGGTGATCTTGATGTTCTTGCGCACGAAGAGTGCCTCTTTCCGGTGGAGCGGTGATTTCGCCCTGGACGACAAGTCCGGGCTCTTCTTCGGGTTGCGAAGTCTGGGGTGCCGTCAGGCGGTGCGGCCGCGGCGGGCGAGGAGGCGGACGATCCCGTCGCCGACGAGCTGGACGACGGTCACGATCGCGACCAGGACGACGACGGTGACCAGCATGAAGGTGGTGTCGAAGCGCTGGTATCCGTAGGTGACGGCCTTGGAGCCGAGGCCTTCGCCGCCGACCGCGCCGGCCATCGCGGAGTAGCCGATGAGCACGATCACGGTGGTGGTGACGGCGGAGACGAGCGAGGGCAGGGCCTGCGGGAGCAGGACCTTGCGGACGATGGTCGGGATGCCGCCGCCCATGGCCTGGACGGCCTCGACGAGTCCGTGGTCGACCTCGCGGATCGCGGTCTCGACGAGCCGGGCGAAGAAGGGGATGGCGCCGATCGCGAGCGGCACGATCATCGCGGTCGGGCCGATGAAGGTGCCGACGACGAAGGTGGTGAACGGGATCAGGGCGATCAGCAGGATGATGAAGGGCAGCGAGCGGCCCACGTTCACGATCGCGCCGACGACCTTGTTCACCGGCCGGTTCTGCAGCAGTCCGCCCTTGTCGGTGAGGACGAGGAGGATGCCGAGCGGGAGTCCGCCGAGGACGGTGACGACGGTGGCCCACAGGACCATGTAGAGGGTGTCGACGGTGCCCTGCTCAAGGAGCGGCTGCATCTCGGACCAGGTCACTGGGCACCTTCCTTCACCAGCACGGACGCCTGGGCGGGCACGTGCGGGTCCTGCGGTTCGACGATCTCGACCTGGAGGCCCTGCTCGCGCAGGAAGCCGACGGGGACGACGTTCTCCTCGTAGCGCCCGGGGAGTTCGATCCGCATGCGGCCGATCTGGCGGCCGCCGACGGTGTCCATGGCCGCGCCGAGGATCGAGATGTCGATGTTGTACGTGCGGGAGAGCTGCGAGATCACCGGCTGGGTGGCGGTCTCTCCGTGGAACGTCACGTCCACGACCGTGCGGTCGGGAGCGGTGGCGGCGCCGCTGACCGGGAAGAGCTCGGCGGCCAGCTGCGAGCCGGGGGTGGCGAGCAGCTCGCCGACGGTGCCGGACTCGACGACGCGGCCCTTCTCCATGAGGGCGGCCGAGTCGCAGATGGTCTTGACGACGTCCATCTCGTGCGTGATGAGCAGGACGGTGAGGCCGAGCTGCTGGTTGAGGTCGCGCAGCAGCTGGAGGATGGAGCGGGTGGTCTCCGGGTCGAGGGCGCTGGTGGCCTCGTCGGAGAGCAGGACCTTGGGCTTGCCGGCGAGGGCGCGGGCGATGCCGACGCGCTGCTTCTGGCCGCCGGAGAGCTGGCCCGGGTAGGACCTGGCCTTGTCGGCGAGACCGACGAGGTCGAGGAGTTCCAGGGCGCGGCGGGCGCGCTCGGCGCCGGGGACGCCGAGGATCTCCAGGGGGAGCTCGATGTTGTCCTGGACGGTGCGCGAGGACAGCAGGTTGAAGTGCTGGAAGACCATGCCGATGCTGCTGCGGGCGCGGCGCAGGTCCTTGCCTGCGCGGCGGCTCTTCCCGGCGAGGGCGGTGAGGTCGACGCCGTCGACCGTCACGGTGCCGGAGGTGGGGCGCTCCAGGAGGTTGACGCAGCGGATGAGCGAGGACTTGCCGGCGCCGCTCTGGCCGATCACGCCGAAGACCTCGCCCTCGCGGACGTGGAGGTCGACGCCGTCCAGAGCGGTGACCTGGCGGCCTCGCGACTCGTAGACCTTGGTCAGGCCCGTAGTGGTGATCACAGGGTTTCCGTCACTGTCGAGTGCGCGGCGCATGGTTCCGCCGGGCACGGCATTCGTCATTCGGAAGTCAGGCGCATGGCGGCCGGTCGCGGCGGTGGGCCGGGAGGCAGCGTGTGCGCGGGGCGGAGCGCGGTCCGCCGCCGGAGCGGCGTGCGGATCGGCTCGGCCGTCGGGGCTCGCTTCGGGGCGCGATCTCGGCGGGGGCCCTCAGTTGGCGCACATTCGACACATACAACGAGCACCGGGCGTCTGGTTCGCCTCGGTCGCAAGGGTGCGGCTGCTCGTCGTGGTCATGGCTGCAAGTAAAGCATGCAAACGTGCGAACGAAAGGTGGATGTCCGAATAGCGGACATCGGTGAGACGCCATGCGGACAGCTCGGAGCGGTGCGCGATACGGACCGGGGGCCGCCGACGTGCTCCGCTCCCCCGGGTGCGGCCTGGGCCGGCACCACGGAAAGACCGCCCGCGACCACGCCGGTACGGGCTCGGCCCGATCGCGGGTTGTGGCCAAGGCCACGGTCCGAGGGCCCGCCGCGCGGGCGACGGAACGCCAGGAGGGGCGCCCGGCGGGGACGCCCCCGAGGACCACGCGGCGGGCCGGGCCGCCCTCCGGCTTCGCGGCCGCGAGCGCGGCAGCGGGCGGGGCAGCGCACAACGGCCCGGGGCGGGGCGGGGCGGGGCGGGGCGGCGTACCCGGCTGGCGTGCCGGGCGGCGCGCGCGGCCCGGGGCAGCGCACAACGGCCCGTGGCGGGACGGCGCACCCGCCAAGCGAGCGGGGCGGCGCACCCGGCCGCGTGCGGGGCGACGCACCTCGCGTGCGGGGCGGCGTGCCGAGACGGGTGCCGGGCGCCGTGCCGCTTCCCGCCGGTCGGCCCCGGGGAGACCCGTCGGCCGGACCCACGGGGAGGGGTCGCGCGCATCGGGCCATTCGGCCCGTAATACCCTCGGGCGCATGCTTGACGCCCTGACGGTCGCGGTATCGGTGGCCGCGCTCGCCCTCGCCGCCTGGTGCGGCTTCGCCTTCACCCGGAACCAGCCCACCAAGGACTGGCACTTCATCGGCATGGCCGTGGTGACCGTCCTCGCGCTGGTGCAGCTGGTGGTCGGCATCGTGCAGCTGGCGCGCGGCGAGACCGCCGAGGAGGGCACGACGATCTTCGTCGCCTATCTGCTGGGCGCGCTGTGCGCGGTGCCCGCGGCCGGTCTGATGTCGCTGACCGAGCGCAGCAAGTGGGGTTCCGCGACGGTGGCGGCGGGTGCGGTGGTGCTCGCCGTGCTCGAAGTGCGTCTCTTCGACATCTGGACGGTGGGCTGACCATGACGACGACCGAGACCGAGGGCGCCCCCACGACCGGCCGCCTGGTGAAGGGGCCGGGCCTGCTGCTCGTCTGGTTGTACGGCGTGATGTCGGTGGGCGCGGTGTCCCGCTCGATCTACCAGATCGCCACCGAGTTCGACCGTGCGCCGCTGGCGTACGGCCTGTCGGCGGTGGCGGCCGTCGTCTACGCCTTCATCACCTACACGCTGGTGCGGGGCGGCGAGACGGCCCGCAGGGCGGCGCTGGTGTGCTGCGCCGCCGAGCTCGCGGGCGTCCTGGTCGTCGGGACGTGGACGCTGGTCGAGCCCTCGGCCTTCCCGGACGCGACGGTCTGGTCGGACTACGGCTACGGCTACGTCTTCATCCCGGTGCTGCTGCCGCTGACGGGCATCTGGTGGCTCCGCCGGGCGCGGACCGCCTAGGCGGCGGCTGCCAGCAGCAGCGCCAGGGCGCCGCAGGCGTCGAAGACGCCGCACCACTCCGACCAGGCCCGGGGCACGACCCGGTCGCGGAGGTGGTGCACGAGGTCCCAGGCCGCGTGCCCCAGCCAGCCCACGGCCAGGACGACCAGGGCGACCGTGCCGTCGACGGCGACCGCACACAGGGCGAGGGCGGCGAAGCCGGCCAGGCCCACCAGCTGACCGGCGAGGACGCCCGGCCGCCGTAGTTCGCCGCGGAAGGCGCCGAAGGCCAGGTAGAACAGCGGCATCGAGGCCAGCACGGGCGCCAGGACCTTCGGACCGGGCAGGCCGTCGAGGAAGGTCAGGGCCGCCAGGGTGAGTGCGACCACGGTGGGCCAGCGGTGCGAAACGGCGGTCATCCGGTGCCTCCCGGGCGCGAGAACGGGTGAGAACGAGAACGGGTGAGAAGGAGCGGCGACCACCGTCCCGGTCGCCCGGCCGCGAGCGGAAGGCGCACGCTCCCCCGTGTCCGTCCCCTTGGGGTGGCTGTCCTTCCGGCATAGGGTCGGCGGCATGGCGGAGCGGCTCATGGTGGTGGTCGGTTACGAGGCGGCCGAACTGTTGGACATCGCGTGCGTCACCACGACCCTGGCCATGGCCAACGGGATCGGCGCGCCCGCCGTCCCGTACCGCGTCCTCCTGGCAGGCCCCGGCGGAGCCCCGCTCGTCTGCGGCTCCGGGCTCGTCCTCGGCAGCGAGCGGTCCCTGGAGCGGCTCGTCGGCCCCGTCGACACGCTCATCGTCTCCGGCGGCACGGGCTTCGAGCGGGCCGCCGCAGACGCCCGGCTCGTCGGGCACGTCCGGCGCCTGGCCCGGGAGAGCCGCCGGGTCGCGTCCGTGTGCACGGGGGCGGGGGTGCTGGCCGCCGCGGGGCTCCTCGACGGCCGCCGGGCCACCACGCACTGGCGGTTCGCGCGGCGGCTCGCCGAACGGCATCCCGAGGTCATCGTGGACCCGGCCCCCATCTACGTCCGCGACGGGAACGTCTACACGGCGGCCGGTGTCACCAGCGCGCTGGACCTCACCCTCGCCTTCGTCGAGGAGGACCACGGCCCGGAACTCGCCCGGCAGGTCGCCCGGGACCTCGTGGTCTATCTCCAACGACCGGGAAACCAGGCGCAGATGAGCCTGTTCACCGCGACCCCGCCGGCCCGGGACGACGTGGTGCGCGCACTCGTCGAGCACATCGCGGCCCATCCGGACGCCGACCTGAGCACGGCGGCGCTGGCGGCGCGGGCCGGGGTGACGCCCCGCCACCTCACGCGCCTGTTCACCGAGCAGCTGGGCGGATCGCCGGGCCGGTACGTCCGGCAGGCCCGTACCGAGGCCGCCGCGCAGCTGCTCGCCTCGAGCACGCTGCCGATGGCCGGGGTCGCGGCGCGCTGCGGGTTCGGCAGCGCCGAGGCACTGCGGCAGGCGTTCACCGACCGGTACGGGATCTCGCCGTCCCGCTACCGGGCGGCGATGCGGCCGGCGCGGGAAGGCGGCCGGCGGGACGACGCGGGCGCGGGGCGGGACCGGGGCCAGGAGGCGTCTCCTCGATCACGCCCCGGCCCGGCATGATCGGCGCGCTCCCCTAGGCCGCCTTCTCCAGGGTGACCAGGGTGAGGGTCGGCCCGATCTCGCGGGTGGAGACCTGCGCGTAGCCCTTGCTGCGGTAGAGCCGCAGATTGCCCTCGCTGCGGTGTCCGGTGAAGAGCTGGAAGCGCTTGGCGGCGGGGGCCGGTTCGTCCGCGTAGTGGGCCTCGATGGCGTCGAGGAGTCGGCCGCCGAGGCCGTGGCGCTGCATGCGGGGGTGCACGATGAGCTTGGCGATCCGTACGGTGCCGTCCTCGTCGAGCCGGCCGCGCACGGAGGCGACGATCTCGTCGCCGAGGCGGGCGACGAAGCCCTGTCCCTCGGCGAGTTCGGCACGCAGGGCGTCGAGCGACTGGGTGAGCGGCTCGATGGACCAGTCCTGGTAGATCTCCGCCTCACGCTGATAGCAGAGGAACTGCAGCTTGAGGATGTGCTCCGCGTCGTGCGTCGCGTCCGCCGCTGAGATGGTCACGCTCATGCCCATGTGTGCATGCCTCCCGCTCACCTGGTCCGCCGTCGGTCTACGGCACCCTTCCCCCAACGCCGGGGGCGGGAACCTCCGCAGCCAGCATTCTGCGCAGGCATCCCAGGCAACGGGAACGCATCGGCCCCAGACTGCCTTGTGAGATACCCAACGCTCCTGCGATTTCCCGGTAGGTGGGGTCGGCGGGATGGAGCATCGCGGTCAGCAGCCGGGGGCAGTGGCCGGGGGTGCGGCGCACGGCGGCACGCAGGACACGGCGGCGCTCGGAGACCAGCGCGGAGGTCTCGGGCGAGCGGTGCGCCTCCTGGGCCGGCTCGCCGTGGTACGGGCGTTCCCGGGCGGAGGCCCGGCGGGCGCGGCGGGCCTCGGCGCGCACGGCGCGGCGCAGCCAGTCGGCGGGGCGGTCGGGGGCGCCGTCCTCCTGGAGCCGCTCCAGGAGGCGCAGCCAGACGGCCTGTTCGAGGTCGTCCGGCTCGACGCCGGCGGCCGGGGCCTCCGCCCGGGACTCGGCGGCGAGCAGCGGCGTGAGGGTGGCGAGCAGCGTTTCTCGGGAGGTCATGCCCGCGACGATGCAGGGCGGGCCGCCGGTGGTTGCGGGCCCGGCCGCAAACCACCCGGTCGGGGGTAGGGGGCCGGGCCGCGCGGTGTCTCAGCGGTCCGAGAAGTCCGCCGCCGCGAGGAGTGCCGTGTCGGCGTTGTCGGAGAAGATGCCGTCGATGCCCGTCGCGAAGAAGCGCCGGAGCGCCCCGAAGGCGTCGCCGTAGGCGACCGGGTCGGTCCCCCGGCGGTACTCGGCCGGAAGGAAGCTGTTCTCGTTGCGCTGCGTGTACGGGTGGAGGATCAGGTCCTCGGCGTGCGCGTCGCGCACCAGGGTGGTCTCGGTGCCGAGCCGGCCGCTCGCGTCCCGGGGCAGGATCAGGTCGATGGTGGGTCCGATGCCCTGCGCGTACGAGGCGATCCAGCGCAGTCCTTCCGGCGTGACCAGGTCGGCGACGGTGCGCGGGTCACCGGACTGGACGAAGTCCCAGGGGCGGGTGCTCGCGGCGGACAGCAGCACGACGCGCGGGGAGTCCACGAGGCGGGCCAGGCGCTGGATGCTGCTCGGCTCGAAGGACTGGAGGAAGACCGGGGAGTCGGCGCGGTGGCGGCCGTAGCGGCGGAGCAGTCGGGCGAGCCGCTCCTCCAGGGCGAGGCCGAGGGAGCGGAAGTAGGTGGGGTGCTTGGTCTCGACGTGCAGCCACACCTCGCGGCCGCGGCGGCGGCCCTCCTGCTCGGCCCAGCGCAGCACCTCCTCGAAGGTGGGCACGGCCCAGCGTCCGTCGTAGAGGGTGTTCTCCTGGCGGGTGGCCGGAATGCGCTCCTTGGCGCGGAGGGTCTTCAGCTCGGCCAGGGTGAAGTCCTCGGTGAACCAGCCGGTGAGGGGGACCCCGTCGATGGTCTTCGTCGCCTTCCGGGAGGCGAACTCGGGGTGGTCGGCGACGTCGGTGGTGCCGCCGATCTCGTTCTCGTGGCGGCAGACGAGGTGCCCGTCCTTGGTGGGGACGAGGTCCTGCTCGATGACGTGCGCACCCATGTCGAGGGCGAGCTGGTACGAGCCGAGGGTGTGCTCGGGGCGGTAGCCGCTGGCGCCGCGGTGGGCGATGACGGTGGGGACGGGCAGCGAGCGGTAGCCGTGACCCGTGCGCCGACGGTCGTGGCCGGCGTCGGCGGCGACGGCGGACTGCACGGCCTGCGCGGTGCCGCCGGCGAGGACGGTGGATCCGCCCAGGACGGCCGCTCCGGCGGCTCCGAGGACGGCTCGTCGGGCCGGGGTCCGGCGCTCAGGCTGTGTCATGAACACTCCTTCGGTGTGATGTCCCGCACCTGTCAACTGCGGTCCCGACGCTAGGCAACGCCCCCCTACGGGCGGCAGACCTGCGCGGAACATGGCGGAAACACACGTCAACACGACGTATCCACTCCGTGAACCCGATGTGCGACACGCCGTGACCCGCGAGTATCGTCGCGATCTGCACATGTCGGCTCCGTGCGAGCCGCCCGCCCGACACCGGAGGAACCGTTGTCCCGTCTCGCGATCATGAAGGCCACCCTGGGCCCGTTCCTGCGCCTCATGTTCCGCCCCCGCGTCGAGGGCGCGGAGAACGTCCCCGGCACCGGGCCGGTCATCCTCGCGGGCAATCACCTGACCTTCATCGACTCGATGATCATGCCGATCTGCCTGGACCGCCAGGTCTTCTTCATCGGCAAGGACGAGTACGTGAAGGGCACGGGTCTCAAGGGCCGCCTGATGGCCTGGTTCTTCACCAGCGTCGGCATGATCCCGGTGGACCGTGACGGCGGCCGGGGCGGCGTGGCCGCGCTGATGACGGGGCGTCGGGTCCTGGAGGAGGGCAAGATCTTCTCGATCTACCCCGAGGGCACCCGCTCCCCCGACGGGCGCCTCTACCGCGGCCGCACCGGCATCGCGCGGCTGACCCTGATGACGGGCGCGCCGGTGGTGCCGTTCGCGATGATCGGCACCGACAAGATCCAGCCGGGCGGCGCGGGCGTCCCGCGCCCGGGCCGGGTCACGGTCCGCTTCGGCGAGCCGATGGAGTTCTCCCGCTACGACGGGATGGACCGCGACCGCTACGTCCTGCGGGCCGTGACGGACTCGGTGATGGCGGAGGTCATGCGGCTCTCGGGCCAGGAGTACGTGGACATGTACGCCACCAAGGCGAAGGAAGCGGCGTAGCACCACCGCACCCGACAGCACAGGAGGGCGCCCCCGGTTCCGGGGGCGCCCTCCGTCGTGCCCGGACGCGTCAGTGCTCGACGCCGTCGGCCAGCTTCTGGCCCTTCAGCAGGAACCAGGCCGCGACCGCGGTGGCCAGCAGGACCGCCGCGCCGACCCCCGACGCGATGCGCAGGCCGTCGACGAAGGCCTCCTGGGCGGCTGTGACCAGCGCGTCGGCCTGGGCCGGGGCGAGACCCGCGGAGGCCTCGACCGCGCCGCCGAGCGAGTCGTGGGCCGCCGCGGCGGTGTCGGCCGGAATGCCGGCCGGGGCGGCGAAGCCCCGGTAGACACCGGTCACGATGGAGCCGAGGAGCGCGATGCCGAGGGCCGCGCCCAGCTCGTACGCCGTCTCCGAGACGGCGGAGGCGGCACCGGCCTGGTCCTTGGGGACGGTCGAGAGGATCACGTCGGCGGTGACGGTGAAGGCGAAGCCCGCGCCGACGCCGACGACCAGCAGGCTCGCCCCGAGCAGCGGGTAGCCGGTGGACTGCCCGATGGCGGTCAGGGCCGCGAGGGCCAGGCCGATGGCGCCGAGACCGCCCGCGACGACGGCGCGCACGCTGTGGCGGCGGGCGACGCTGCCCGCGACCAGACCGGCCGTCACCGCGCCGATGGCGGCGGGCAGTTCGGCGAGTCCGGCCTCCAGCGGCTGGCGGCCCTGGACCAGCTGGAAGAACTGGGACAGGAAGAACACCAGGCCGGACAGACCGAGGATGGTCAGCAGGTCGGCGGTGACCGCGGCGGAGAAGCCGCGGTTGCGGAACAGGCGCATGTCCAGCAGCGGCGTCGGCAGGGTGAGCTGCCGGCGCACGAACCCGGCCAGGCCGCCGATGCCGAGGAGGGCGGCCACGGCCACGCCGTAGGTGAGGCCCTCGGACGCGAGTTCCTTGACGGCGTAGACGACGCCGATCATGCCGACGAGGGAGAGGCCGACGCTGGGCACGTCCCACGGGCCCGGGTTCGGGTTCCTGGACTCGGGGATCAGCTTGGCGCCGACGAGGACCAGGACGGCCATCACGGGCAGGTTGATGAGGAAGACCGAGCCCCACCAGAAGTGTTCGAGGAGGAACCCGCCGACGACCGGGCCCACGGCGGCGCCGGCGGAGGCCATGGCTCCCCAGATGCCGATGGCGAGGCTGCGCTCGCGCGGGTCGTGGAACAGGTTGCGGATCAGGGCCAGCGTGGAGGGCATGAGGGTGGCGCCGGCGACGCCCAGCAGGGCGCGGGCCACGATCATCATCTCGGGGCTGGTGGCGTAGGCGTTCAGCACGGAGACGGCGCCGAAGGCGATGGCTCCGGTCAGCAGCAGCTTCTTGCGGCCGATGCGGTCGCCCAGGCTGCCCATGGAGACCAGGAGGCCCGCGATGACGAAGGAGTAGACGTCGCCGATCCACAGCAGCTGGGTGCCGGAGGGCTGGAGGTCCTCGGAGAGGAACGGGGTCGCCAGGCCGAGGACCGTGGCGTCGACCGCCACGAGCAGCACGGCCAGGACGAGCACGGCGAGGGCGAGCCACCGGCCGGGACGGCGCACGCCCTCCGTATGGCTCTCGTGCGTGACGGGTTCGGTGATCACTTCTCCACGCTCCTGCGCGCTCCGCCGAGCAGCAGCTCGGCGATCATGTACTGAATGTCGTTGGCGGCGACCCGCCCGTCGGCGACGGCCCAGGCACCCGAGCCGATCAGGCCGTAGAAGGCCTCGCAGAGCCAGGCGGGGGTCAGGTCGATCCGGAAGGCGCCCTCTTCCTGGCCGCGCCGGAAGAGCCCGGCAAGCCGGTCGTCGAGGCGGGTCCAGCCCGGGTTCTGCTGCTCGCCCTCGAAGAGCTGGTTCTCGGTGTAGAGGAAGGCGAGCAGGGGGGCGACCGGCTCCGAGGCGCCGATCAGGCGCCGGACGGCCTCGTCGGCCGGCCCCTCGTCGAGGCGGGCCGCGTCGAGCGCGGCCTCGGTCTCCTCGATGCACATCTGCTCCAGCGCCCGGACCAACGCGTCCCGCCCGGCGAAGTGCCGGTGCAGCGTGGCCCGGCCGATCCCGGCCGCCCGGGCGACCTCGTCCATCGTGGCGGTCGCCTTGCGGGAGAGCAGGGCCGCGGCGGCGTGGAGCACCTGGGTGCGGTCGACTGACATGAGACAACCATACACCGAATGAGACATCAATGTCTCATTCGAAAATTCGATGCCTCACAACGGGCGGGGAGGAATGCTGCGGACATGATGAAGCCGCTGCTGTTGATCGACGTGGACGGACCGCTGAACCCGTATGCGGCGCAGCGCGAGCGCCGCCCCGAGGGGTACACGACCCACCGCATGCGCCCGAGCGGCCGGCCGGACCCGAAGCCGCTGCGGGTGTGGCTGAACCCCGGGCACGGGGACGAGCTGCGCGCGCTCGCCGGTGCGCACGAGCTGGTCTGGGCGACCACGTGGAAGGGCGAGGCCAACGAGTGGATCGGCCCGCGTCTGGGGCTGCCCGAGCTGCCGTACGTCGACTGGCCCCAGATGCACGGAAAGGCCCCCCGCGGGACCTTCTGGAAGACGCAGTACATCCTGGAGTACGCACAGGGGCGGCCGTTCGCCTGGGTGGACGACGACATCACCTCGTACGACCACGAGTACGTGGAGCAGAACCACTGCGCCGCCGCCCTGCTGCTGCACGTCGATCCCCGGCTCGGGCTGCTCCGGCCGGACTTCGACGTGCTCGCGGACTGGGCGGCGGCGCTGTAGGAACGGGATTCAGTTCTTGGCGGTGGCCCAGGCGTGCTGGATCACCAGGTCCGCCTTGACCTCGACCAGCTGGGCGGCGACCGCCGACGGGGCGGTGCCGCCCCGGCCGTCGCGGGAGGCGAGGGCGCCGGGCACGTTGAGGACCGTACGGACCTCGGGGGTGAGGTGCTCGGAGATCTTGGCGAACTGCTCGTCCGTCAGGTCGTCGAGCTCCTTGCCCTCGGCCTCGGCGACCTTGACGCACTCGCCGGCGACCTCGTGCGCCACCCGGAAGGGCACGCCCTGCTTGACCAGCCACTCGGCGATGTCGGTCGCGAGGGAGAAGCCGGCCGGGGCGAGCTCCTCCATCCGCTCCCGGTTGACCGTGAGGGTCGCCATCATGCCGGTGAAGGCGGGCAGCAGGACCTCCAGCTGGTCGCAGGAGTCGAAGACCGGCTCCTTGTCCTCCTGGAGGTCCCGGTTGTAGGCCAGCGGGAGCGCCTTGAGCGTCGCCATGAGACCGGACAGGTTGCCGATGAGGCGGCCGGACTTGCCCCGGGCCAGCTCGGCGATGTCCGGGTTCTTCTTCTGCGGCATGATCGACGAGCCGGTGGAGAAGGCGTCGTGGAGGGTCACGAAGGAGAACTCCTTCGTGTTCCAGATGATGATCTCCTCCGCGATGCGGGAGAGGTTCACCCCGATCATCGCCGTGATGAAGGCGAACTCGGCGACGAAGTCGCGCGAGGCCGTGCCGTCGATCGAGTTGCCGGCCGAACCCCGCTCGAAGCCGAGGTCCTTGGCCACCGCCTCCGGGTCGAGACCGAGCGAGGAGCCCGCGAGGGCGCCGGAGCCGTACGGGGAGACGGCGGTCCGGGTGTCCCACTGCCGCAGCCGCTCGGCGTCCCGGGAGAGGGACTGCACGTGGGCGAGCACGTGGTGGGCGAAGAGCACCGGCTGGGCGTGCTGGAGGTGCGTCCGGCCCGGCATGGCGACGTCCGGGTGCGCCTCGGCCAGGCCGACCAGGGCGTCCTGGAGCTCGGCGATCAGACCGCCGATGATCCGGGCGTGGTCCCGCAGGTACATCCGGAAGAGCGTGGCGACCTGGTCGTTGCGGGACCGGCCGGCCCGCAGCTTGCCGCCGAGCTCGGCGCCGAGGCGCTCCAGGAGGCCCCGCTCCAGGGCGGTGTGGACGTCCTCGTCGGCGATGGTGCCGACGAAGGAGCCGTCGGCGACGTCCGCCTGGAGCTGGTCGAGACCGGCCAGCATGCGGGTCAGCTCGTCCTCGGTGAGGAGCCCGGCCTTGTGCAGCACGCGCGCGTGGGCACGGGAGCCGGCGATGTCGTACGGCGCGAGACGCCAGTCGAAGTGGACCGACGCGGACAGCTTCGCCAGGGCCTCGGCGGGGCCGTCGGCGAACCGGCCGCCCCAGAGCCGGACGTCACCGTTGTTGCTGCTCACTGCTGTGCTCCTCAGGACAGTGTCTGGATGTGCGGCCGCCTCCCTGCCGCGTCCTTCGACGGCGTACGGAACAGGGAGGCGGCTTGTTCAACGTGCGGGGGTCAGCCCAGGTCGCGCTTCGCGGCGATCTTCGCCGAAAGGGCGAAGATGTCGATGAAGCCCTGCGCCTTCGACTGGTCGAACGTGTCGCCGGTGTCGTAGGTGGCGAGGTTGAAGTCGTACAGCGCCTCGGCGGACTTCCGGCCGGTGACGACGGCGCGGCCGCCGTGCAGGGTCATCCGGATGTCGCCCGTGACGTGCTGGTTGGCCTCGTTGATGAAGCCGTCCAGGGCGCGCTTGAGCGGGGAGAACCACAGGCCGTCGTAGACGAGCTCGCCCCAGCGCTGCTCGACCTGCCGCTTGTAGCGGGCCAGCTCGCGCTCGACGGTGACGTTCTCCAGCTCCTGGTGGGCGGTGATCAGGGCGATCGCGCCGGGAGCCTCGTACACCTCGCGGGACTTGATGCCGACGAGACGGTCCTCGACCATGTCGATCCGGCCGATGCCCTGGGCGCCGGCGCGCTCGTTGAGCTGCTGGATCGCCTGGAGGACGGTGACGGGCTTGCCGTCGATGGCGACCGGGACGCCCTCCTTGAAGGAGATGACGACCTCGTCGGCCTCGCGGACGACCGCCGGGTTCTGGGTGTACTCGTAGATGTCCTCGATCGGGGCGTTCCAGATGTCCTCGAGGAAGCCGGTCTCGATGGCCCGGCCGAAGACGTTCTGGTCGATGGAGTACGGGGACTTCTTGGTGGTCGCGATCGGCAGGTTCGCCTTCTCGGCGAAGGCGATGGCCTTGTCGCGGGTCATCGCGTAGTCACGGACCGGGGCGATGCACTTCAGGTCCGGGCCGAGGGCCTGGATGCCGGCCTCGAAACGCACCTGGTCGTTGCCCTTGCCGGTGCAGCCGTGCGCCACGATCGAGGCGTTGTGCTTCTTCGCGGCGGCCACGAGGTGCTTCACGATGGCCGGCCGGGACAGGGCCGAGACCAGCGGGTAGCGGTCCATGTAGAGGGCGTTGGCCTTGATCGCCGGGAGGCAGTACTCGTCGGCGAACTCGTCCTTGGCGTCCGCGACCTCGGCCTCGACCGCACCACAGGCGAGCGCGCGCTTGCGGATGACGTCCAGGTCCTCGCCGCCCTGGCCGACGTCCACGGCGACGGCGATGACCTCGGCACCCGTCTCCTCGGCGATCCAGCCGATGGCGACGGAGGTGTCCAGGCCGCCCGAGTAGGCGAGTACGACGCGCTCGGTCACGGGGTTCTCCTTACCTTGCAACCACTGATGGGTATAACTATGCAGTCCTCCGTATGTTTTGTCAACGCGCTCCCCTTCGGGTCCCTGCACGGACGGAAAACCGCAGGCAGGAACGGGTGTACGGGCCCTAGGCTCCGTGCATGACGAGCCAGGAGCTGCCGCTGGACGCGGTGATACGGGGTCTCGCGCGCGGACGCGCGCTCGGCACAGTGCTGGACGTGTGGCGCCCGGGGGCATGGCTGGAGCTGGACGAGCGGATCCGCAGGGGATACGCCTGGCGCGGCGACGGCTACCCCACGCACCGCTGGCTCGCGACCGGCGCGCGCCCCGCGGTGCCGCGGGGCCTCCTCGGCGCCCCGGCACCCGCCGAGGGGGAGCTCGCCCTCGCCCTGTGCGACTCCGACGGGCGGGTCCGTGCCGCCGCACTCCCTTACGCCGCCGAACGCCCCGCCGTCCTCCCGTTGGTCGCGATCCGCGCGGCCGACTGGGCCGCTCCGGTACGCGAGGAGGCCCACGCGGCCCTCGCCGCCGCCCTGCCCGGCGCCGAGGCCGACGCGCTGGCCGTCACCGCCCCGGTGATCCTCCGCCTCAGCGGCCGACTGCGCGGGGGCGCGGCGGCCGCGCTCCTCCGGGAGGCGCTGCGCACCGCCCCGCCTGCCACCGTCTCCGCCCTCCTGCTCAACCGGGACCGGCCCACCCGCCGGCTCGCCCTGGACGTCGCGGTCGAGCGGCGGTCGCTCACGCCGACGGAGCTGGCCCGGATCGCCGCGTACGACATCGACGTGGCCGTACGGGACCGGGCCGCCACGGCCGCCCTCGCCGCCGGCGTCCCCGACGAGACGCTCCCCCTGCTGCTCGCCGCCCGCTCCGGCGGCGTGCGCTCGGCCGGGGTCACCGCCCTGCGCAAGGCCGGCCGGGCCGCGGAGGCCGAGCCGTTCCTCCACGACCGGTCGGGCCTCGTCCGGGCCTGCGCCCGCTGGGCGCTGCGGCAGGACGGCCGGGATCCGGTGGCCCTCTACCGGGCGGCCTGCGCGGATCCGGCGACCGTGCCCGACCGGGCGCCGCTCGGGCTCGCGGAGTGCGGCGAGCGGGGGACGGACCTGCCGGTGCTGTGGGAGCTGACCGGCCACGAGCGCGCGCTGGTGCGCACCTCCGCCGTCGCGGGCCTGCGCGTCCTCGATGTGGCCGACTTCGCCCGGCTCCTTCCGCTGCTCGACGACCCGGCTCCCGGGGTCGTACGGGAGGCGGCGCAGGCCCTGCTGCCCTGGGCGGACCGGCTGCCGGAGGAGGAGCTCCTGCGGCGCACCGGCCCCGGCCGGCCGGCGCACGTCCGCGTCCGGGCGCTGCGGCTGCTGCGCGACCACGGCTCCTGGGCCTACACGGAGACGGCCGGGCGGCTCGCCGAGGACCCGGACCCGGTGCTGCGCGCCCAGGTCCGTCGGGCCCTCGGCATCGAGGAGGCCGGCGCCCGGACCCCGCGCGTCCCCTGGTGGTTCGGGCGGCGGTGACCGGACCGTGGAACACCCGGTCACCCGTCGTGCCCCGCGACCACAATGGGCCGCATGGGAAAAACGTACGAACGCATCGACGGACGTCTCCGCGCCTTCATCGAAGCCCAGCCGCTCTTCTTCACCGCCACCGCCCCGCTCGCCGGCGGCGGGCATGTGAACCTCTCCCCCAAGGGGCGCCGGGGCACGCTCGTCGTCCTCGACGAACTCACCCTCGCGTACGTGGACTTCGGCGGCAGCGGCGCCGAGACCCTGGCGCATCTGCGCGAGCCGGGCAACGGGCGGATCACGCTGATGTGGACCGCCTTCTCCGGGCCGCCGACCGTCGTGCGGGTGCACGGTACCGGAGACGTCGTGCTGCGCGACGACCCGCGGTTCCCCGAACTCTTCGCCCGTTTCCCGGCGGAGGCGGTGGAGGGCCAAGGGGGGGTGCGGGCGATCGTCGTGGTGCACGCCCGGCGGGTCAGTGACGCCTGCGGCTACGCCGTCCCCCTGATGGAGTACCAGGAGGAGCGGCAGCTGCACGCGGACTACTTCAACCGCAAGTCGGAGGAGGAGTTCGACGCGTACTGCGCGCGCAAGGACCACATCGCCACCAGCCTCGACGGGCTGCCCGCGCTGCCCCTGCCGCTGCCGCCGCTCCCCCGGACGGTCCGCTAGCCCGGCGGGGACGGCGCGGGGCGCTTAGCCTCGCGCCATGCGCACCCTTCTCGCGCTCGGCGCGGTCATGTTCACGCTCGTCCCGGCTCCCGGGAGCCCGTCGCGTGCTCCCCTGCCCGCGCGGATGGCGCACACCGGCGGCGGCTCGCAGCTGATCACCGCCGAGGCGCCGGACACCGGATCCACCAGGGGCACGCTCACCTGGTGGGACCGGCGGGCCGGGGCATGGGTGAAGGCGGGATCGGCGCCTGCGCGCTTCGGGGCGAAGGGCCTCGCCGAGGGGACGACCCGGCGGCAGGGCACGAGCACCACGCCCACCGGGCTCTACGAACTGCCGTACGCCTTCGGGGTCGAGCCCGCGCCGGCCGGGACGTCGTACCGCTACGCCCGGGTGACGAACCGTTCCTGGTGGTGCGAGGACAACCGCTCCACCCGGTACAACCGCTGGGTGGAGGGGCTGCCACGGGACTGCCGGGCCGCCGAGTCCGAGCGGCTGGGCGCCTATCCGACGCAGTACGCGTACGGCCTGGTGGTCGGCTTCAACTACGCCCGTCCGGTGCGCGGGCGCGGCGCCGGGATCTTCCTGCACGTGAACGGGCGCGGGGCGACGGCCGGCTGTGTCTCCGTGCCGGCGGACACCATGCGCCGGCTCCTGGCCTGGGTCGATCCGGCCCGCCGGCCGCACATCGCCGTCGGCACGCGGGGCGGGCCGACGGCGATCACACGGTACTAGCGGTGTCGCGTACGTCCCGGGCGGGCCGCCGCTGTCCGGTGCGGCGAGGGTGCGCGCCGGGCGCCGCGGGTGCTGTCCGGGACTCTCACACCCCTCTGTCGCCTCAACGTTCCTTCTGCGCGAGGCGCAGCAGGTGGTCGGCGAGCGCCTGGCCGCCGGCCGGATCGCGGGAGATGAGCAGCAGGGTGTCGTCGCCCGCGATCGTGCCGAGGATCGCGTGGAGTTCGGCCTGGTCGATGGCCGACGCGAGGAACTGGGCGGCACCGGGCGGGGTGCGGAGCACCACCAGGTTGGCCGAGGCCTCGGCGGAGATCAGCAGTTCGCCGGAGAGGCGGCGCATGCGCTCCTCCTTGGCCGACTCGCCGAGCGGGGCCTGCGGGGTGCGGAAGCCGCCCTCGCTGGGCACCGCGTAGATCAGCTCGCCGCCCGTGTTGCGGATCTTCACCGCGCCGAGCTCGTCGAGGTCACGGGAGAGCGTCGCCTGGGTGACGCTCAGCCCGTCGTCGGCGAGCAGCTTGGCCAGCTGGCTCTGCGAGCGCACGGGCTGCCGGTTGAGGATGTCGACGATCCTGCGGTGGCGTGCGGTGCGGGTCTGCGGAACGGACGGTCCCCCGGACTCCGGCTGGGCGGATCCCCAGCGTTCGGTTCCCTGCGCGTCGGTCATCGTCGCTTCATTCTCCGCTTCGTCCTTCCCCGTTCGCCACGTCGAGGACACCGGGCAGAGCCCGGAGGAAGGCGTCCACCTCCGCGTCGCCGATGATCAGCGGCGGCATGAGCCGTACGACATCGGGGGCGGGCGCGTTCACCAGGAGACCGGCGTCCTGAGCCGCCTGCTGCACCTGCGGCGCGAGGGACTCGGTGAGCACGATACCCAGCAGGAGGCCCGAGCCACGGACATGGGAGACCAACGGGTGGCCCAGACCCTCGATTCCGTCGCGCAGCTTCTCGCCGAGCCGCTTGACCTCGTCGAGCACGGCGTCGGCTCCGAGGGTGTCGAGGACGGCGAGTCCGGCGGCGCAGGCGACCGGGTTCCCGCCGAAGGTGGTGCCGTGGTGGCCGGGCGCGAACAGCTTTGCGGCCGGGCCGAAGGCGACGGTCGCGCCGAGCGGGAGGCCGCCGCCGAGGCCCTTGGCGAGGGTGACGATGTCGGGGTCGACGCCGTCGTGGGCCTGGTGCTCGAACCAGGTGCCGCACCGGCCGATGCCGGTCTGCACCTCGTCGAGGACGAGGAGGGTGCCGGTGGCGCGGGTGATCTCGCGGGCGGCCTGGAGGTAGCCGGGGGGCGGGACGACGACGCCGTTCTCGCCCTGGACGGGTTCGATGACGACGAAGGCCGTCTCCTCGGTGACGGCGGCGCGCAGGGCCTCGACGTCGCCGTACGGCACGTGCGTGACGTCGCCGGGCAGCGGCAGGAAGGGGGCCTGCTTGCCGGGCTGGCCGGTCAGCGCGAGGGCGCCCATGGTCCGGCCGTGGAAGCCCCCGTCGGTGGCGACCATGTGCCGGCGGCCGGTGAGCCGGCCGAGCTTGAAGGCGCCCTCGTTGGCCTCGGCGCCGGAGTTGCAGAAGAAGACCTTGCCTGGCCGGCCGAAGAGCTGCAGCAGCCGCTCGGCGAGGGCGACGGGCGGTTCGGCGACGAACAGGTTGGAGACGTGGCCGAGGGACGCGATCTGCCGCGAGACGGCCTCGACGACGGCCGGGTGGGCGTGGCCGAGGGCGTTGACCGCGATGCCGCCGACGAAGTCGAGGTACTCCGTGCCGTCGGCGTCCCAGACCTTGGCGCCCTCACCGCGGACGAGCGGCAGTCGGGGGGTGCCGTAGTTGTCCATCAGCGAGCCCTGCCACCGCTGGGTCAGGTCCTGGTTGGCGGTCATTTCTCCCCCTGAACGTGCTGGTCGTCGGGCACGACCATGGTGCCGATGCCCTCGTCGGTGAAGATCTCCAGCAGGATCGAGTGCTGGACCCGGCCGTCGATGACGCGGGCCGTGGTGACCCCGTTGCGGACGGCGTGGAGACAGCCCTCCATCTTGGGGACCATGCCGCTGGAGAGCTCGGGCAGCAGCTTCTCCAGCTGGCTCGCGGTGAGCCGGCTGATGACCTCGTCGCTGTGCGGCCAGTCCTCGTAGAGGCCCTCGACGTCGGTCAGGACCATCAGGGTTTCGGCGCCCAGCGCAGCAGCGAGTGCCGCAGCCGCCGTATCAGCATTGACGTTGTAGACATGGGCGTCGTCCTGGGAGCGGGCGATGGAGGAGACGACCGGGATCCGGCCGTCGTCGAGGAGCGCCTGGATGGCACCGGTGTCGATGGCGGTGATCTCGCCGACCCGGCCGATGTCGACCTGCTCGCCCTCGATGACCGGCTGGTGCTTGGTGGCCGTGATGGTGTGCGCGTCCTCGCCGGTGATACCGATGGCGAGCGGACCGTGCTGGTTGAGCAGTCCGACGAGTTCGCGCTGGACCTGTCCGGCGAGGACCATCCGTACGACGTCCATGGCCTCGGGGGTGGTGACCCGCAGGCCCGCCTTGAACTCGCTGACCAGTCCTGCCTGGTCCAGGGCGGCACTGATCTGCGGGCCGCCGCCGTGCACGACGACCGGCTTGAGGCCGGCGTGGCGCAGGAAGACCACGTCCTGGGCGAAGGCGGCCTTGAGCTCGTCGTCGATCATGGCGTTGCCGCCGAACTTGATGACCACGGTCTTGCCGTGGTGACGGGTGAGCCAGGGCAGCGCCTCGATCAGGGTCTGCGCCTTGGGCAGCGCGGTGTGCTTCCGGGTCGGGCTCTTGGAGTCGCTCATGAGGAGTAGGCGCTGTTCTCGTGGACGTAGTCGGCGGTGAGGTCGTTGGCCCAGATGACGGCGGATTCGGACCCGGCGGCGAGGTCGGCGGTGATGACGACCTCCCGGTAGCGCATGTCGACGAGCTCGCGGTCCTCGCCGACGGAGCCGTTCTTGCAGACCCAGACGCCGTTGATGGCGACGTTGAGCCGGTCGGGCTCGAAGGCGGCCCGGGTGGTGCCGATGGCGGAGAGCACCCGGCCCCAGTTGGGGTCCTCGCCGTGGATGGCGCACTTGAGGAGGTTGTTGCGGGCGATGGACCGGCCGACCTCGACGGCGTCGTCCTCGGTGGCCGCGTTGACCACCTCGATGCGGATGTCCTTGCTGGCGCCCTCGGCGTCGCCGATGAGCTGGCGGGCGAGGTCGGCGCACACGTCCTGGACGGCCCGGGCGAAGTCGTCCTGGGCCGGGGTGACGCCGGAGGCACCGGAGGCGAGCAGCAGCACGGTGTCGTTGGTGGACATGCAGCCGTCGGAGTCGACCCGGTCGAAGGTGACCCTGGTGCTCTGCCGCAGGGCGGCGTCGAGGCCCTTGGCGTCCACGTCGGCGTCGGTGGTGAGGACGACGAGCATGGTGGCGAGGCCGGGGGCGAGCATGCCCGCGCCCTTGGCCATGCCGCCGACCGTCCAGCCGTCCCCGCCGGCCACGGCGGTCTTGTGCACGGTGTCGGTGGTCTTGATGGCGATGGCGGCCTTCTCGCCGCCGTGCTCGGAGAGCTCGCCGGCGGCCTTCTCGACGCCGGGGAGCAGCTTGTCCATGGGGAGCAGGACGCCGATGAGGCCGGTGGAGGCGACGGCGACCTCGCCGGCGCCGATGCCGAGGACGTCCGCGACCTTCTCGGCGGTGGCGTGGGTGTCCTGGAAGCCCTGGGGGCCGGTGCAGGCGTTGGCGCCGCCGGAGTTGAGGACGACGGCGGTCAGCTCGCCGTCGGCGAGGACCTGCTGGGACCACAGGACGGGGGCGGCCTTGACGCGGTTGGAGGTGAAGACTCCCGCGGCGGCGCGGCGCGGCCCGGTGTTGACCACGAGGGCCAGGTCCGGGTTGCCGTTCTCCTTGATCCCGGCCGCGATGCCCGCGGCCGTGAATCCCTTCGCTGCGGTGACGCTCATGGAGCGACTCCAATCGTGGAAAGTCCGGTCTCCTCGGGGAGCCCGAGGGCGATGTTCATGCTCTGCACCGCTGCGCCTGCGGTGCCCTTGGTGAGGTTGTCGATGGCGCTGATCGCGATGATCCGGTTCGCGGCCGGGTCGTGGGCGACCTGGATCTGAACGGCGTTGGAACCGTAGACCGAGGCCGTGGCCGGCCACTGCCCCTCGGGGAGCAGGTGGACGAAGGGTTCGTCCGCGAAGGCCTTCTCGTACGCGGCGCGCAGGGTCTCGCCGGTCACTCCGGGCCGGGCGCCGGCCGAGCAGGTGGCGAGGATGCCGCGGGGCATCGGGGCGAGGGTCGGGGTGAAGGAGACGGTGACCCGCTCCCCCGCCGCCGCGCTGAGGTTCTGGATCATCTCGGGGGTGTGCCGGTGGCGTCCGCCGACGCCATACGGGGACATGTTGCCCATGACCTCGCTGCCGAGCAGGTGCGGCTTGGCGGCCTTGCCGGCGCCGGAGGTGCCGGAGGCGGCGACGATCACGGCCTCGGCCTCGGCGAGCCCGTTCGCGTACGCGGGGAAGAGGGCGAGCGAGACGGCGGTGGGGTAGCAACCGGGCACCGCGATGCGCTTGGACCCCTCCAGCGCGGCGCGGGCACCCGGCAGTTCGGGGAGGCCGTACGGCCAGGTACCGGCGTGCGGGGAGCCGTAGAACGCCTCCCAGTCAGCCGGGTCCTTGAGCCGGAAGTCGGCGCCCATGTCGACGACGAGGGTGTCCGGGCCGAGCTGCTCGGCGACGGCGGCGGACTGTCCGTGCGGGAGGGCGAGGAACACGACGTCGTGGCCGGCGAGGGCCTCGGCGGTGGTCTCCACCAGGACGCGGTCGGCGAGCGGCAGCAGGTGCGGCTGGAGGCCGCCGAGCCGCTGCCCGGCGTTGGAGTGGCCGGTCAGGGCGCCGATCTCGACGTGGGGGTGGGCGAGGAGGAGGCGCAGGAGCTCTCCGCCCGCGTATCCGCTCGCGCCCGCGACTGCTGCTCGTACCGTCATCGAAACCCTCCTCATGGATGGCATGACTATACGTGTCGCCGCACTTTTATGCAAAGCCCCTCGTGTCACGCCGCCGGTCGCCCCCCTGCCCTGTCACATCCCCGCCGGTCGGAGCGTCAACGCAGCGACGAAGGAGCCACCACGAGGAGTGAGGACCGATGCACGAGAACACCTTCCTGACCGCACAGTTCGACGCGGACGAGGAGCGGTTGCGGGCCGCGGCCCGACGCATGCTCGGAGGGCACGGAGAGGTGGAGGACGTGCTCGCCGAGGCGCGGGCGGCGGTCGGGAACGGCGTGCGGGAATGGCTGCTGACCGTCCTGGGGAGGGCGTGCCTGCGGCGGCTGCAGGGCCGGTCGGGCGCGGAGCATCCCGGCCGGGCCCCGGAGCCGGGCGCCGTCGACCCCGTGTGGCTGGCGCTGCTCGTCGTCCTCGGCGGGCTGCCGCCCGGCGAACGGATCGCCTATGTGCTCCACGACCTGTTCGGGCTGCCTCTCGACGACACCGCCCGCCTCACCGGCGGCACGGCGCAGGACGCGGGCGGGCTCGCCCGCTCGGCGCGGCTGCGGGTGCGGGGCGCCGGGGCGGGCGGGCCGGACCCGGCGCGCGGGCGGGCCGTGGTCGAGCACTTCGTCGCCGCCGCCCGCGCCCGCGACGCGCGGGCCCTCGCGGCCGTCCTGCACCCGGAGGTGGTGGCCTACTCGGCGCACGGCCAGGCGCACGGGCCCGCGGCCGTCGCCGAGGGCGCCGCGGCCGCCTTCGCCCGGACGGTCGGGACGACCCGCGCGGCCCTGGTCGACGGCACGATCGGGGTGGTCGGCTTCGCCGACGGGCGCCCGGTGACAGCGATGGCCTTCACCCTGCGCGCGGACCGCATCGTGGTGCTCGACATCACGACGGGCGAGGACGGGGTACGGGGTCTGGACCTGACGTTCCCGGACCACTGACGAGCGCCGAGGGCACCGGCCCGGGGCCCGGCCCCGGGCACGGAGCGTCCGGCGGGCGGAAATCCGGGTGCGCCGGCCCGGCCCGGCCCGTAGCCTCGGCTGCATGTCTACGCCCCGAATTTCCTAGCCGAGGACCCGCTTCCACGCCACCCGTGTGTCCTTCAGCTTGTTCGGAGCGTCATCCCATGATCACCACCCGTGGTGTCGACGTGCGCGTCGGCGCCCGTCTTCTGCTGTCCAACGTGTCCTTCCACATCGCGCCCGGCGACCGCATCGGCCTGGTCGGCCGCAACGGCGCCGGTAAGACCACCCTGCTGCACACCCTCGCCGGGCTGCGCGCCCCGGCCGCCGGCCACGTCCGGCGCACCGGGCCCGTGGCGCATCTGGCGCAGGACTCGCGTGCCGCCGATCCCGCGGTGTCCGTGACCGACCGGATCCTCTCCGCGCGCGGCATGGACGTGGCCGTGCGCCGCCTGCGCGAGGCCGCCGACCGGCTCGCCGAGCGGGCCGACGCCGCGGCCATGGACGAGTACGCGCGCGCCGAGGCCGTCTTCGAGGCCTCCGGCGGCTACGCGGCCGAGGCCGAGGCGGCCCGGGTCGCGGCCGGCCTCGGGCTGCCCGCCGACGTCACGGGGCGGCCCGTCGGCACGCTGTCCGGCGGGCAGAAGCGCCGCGTCGAGCTGGCCCGCATCCTGTTCGCCGGACACGGCCGTGAGGGCACCCTGCTGCTCGACGAGCCGACCAACCACCTCGACGCGGACTCGGTCGGCTGGCTGCGCGGCCATCTCGCCGCGCACCAGGGCGGCCTGGTCCTCATCAGCCACGACCTCGACCTGGTGGCCGCCACCGTCAACCGGGTCTTCCACCTCGATCCGCAGCACGCGACGATCGACGTCCACAACACCGGCTGGACGGCGTACCTCACCCGACGGGAGGCCGACGAGCGCCGTCGCACCCGCGAGCGTGCCCACGCCGAACGCAAGGCGGCGACCCTGCACGCGCAGGCGGAGAAGATGAAGGCACGCGCGGCCACCTCGGTCACCGCCCGCAGCATGGCGCGCCGCGCCGACCGACTCCTGGAGGGCCTGGAGGCGGCCCGGCGCACCGAGCGGGTGGCCCGGATCCGGCTCCCCGAGCCCGCCCCCTGCGGCCGTACGCCGCTGGGCGCGATCTCTCTGACCAAGGGGTACGGCGGCGGGCGGGGGAAGGTCCTGGACGGGGTCGACCTCGCGGTGGACCGGGGCAGCCGCCTGGTCGTGCTCGGGCTGAACGGCGCGGGCAAGACGACCCTGCTGCGGCTCCTCGCGGGCGAGGAGACCCCGGACGCCGGGCGGGTGGTCCACGGGCACGGGCTGCGCCTCGGCTACTTCGCGCAGGAGCACGAGACGCTCGACCCCGCCCGTACGGTCCGGGAGAACCTGGCCGCCGCCGCCCCGCACCTGACGGACGGCGAGGTCCGCCGGGTCCTCGGCGCGTTCCTGTTCCGGGGCGACGACGCCGACAAGCCGGCCGGGGTCCTCTCCGGCGGCGAGAAGACCCGGCTCGCCCTGGCGGGCCTGGTCCACTCGGGGGCGAACGTGCTGCTGCTCGACGAGCCGACGAACAATCTGGACCCCGCCTCGCGCGACGAGGTGCTGGCAGCCGTGGGCACCTATCCGGGCGCGATCGTCATGGTGACGCACGACGAGGGCGCGATCGACGCGCTGCGCCCGGAGCGGGTGCTGATCCTGCCGGAGGCGGAGGAGGACCTGTGGAACGAGGGCTACCGAGAGCTCGTCAGCCTCGCCTGACGGCCCTGAGGACCACGAACTTCGGGTCGCTCGCGACGAGTTCGCAGTTGCCGAAGATCCGGCGCAGAGTGACGTGGTAGCCGAGGTGGCGGTTGCCGACGACGAGGAGTTCCCCGCCGGGCCGCAGGGCCCGGCGGGCGTCGGTGAACATCCGGCGGGCGGTGCGGTCGGTGGTGGCCTGGTGGCTGTGGAACGGCGGGTTGTTGAGGACGACGTCCACCGAGGCGGGCGCGACGTCCGCGAGCCCGTCGCCGACGACGAACTCGGCCTTGCGCCCGGCGTGCCCGAGGTGTGCGGCGAAGTTCTCCTCGGCCGAGGCGACGGCCTGGTACGACTCGTCGGTGAACAGCAGCTCCGCCTCCGGCTCGGCGAGCGCCACGGCGAGTCCGACGACGCCGTTCCCGCACCCCAGGTCGACCACCCGGGACCGCCCGAGCCCGCGCGGCAGGTGCTGCAGGAAGAAGCGCGTGCCGATGTCCAGCCGGTCGGCGCAGAACACCCCGGCCTCGTTGACGACCGTCCGCCCGGCGAGCCCGGCCGGGGCGTCGGCGGGCAGCTCGTAGCGGTACGGCCAGGGGTTGGCGCGCGCGTCCCGCCCCTCGGGTGTGGTGTGGATGAGCCGGGCCTTCTTCACGGCCAGCGAGGTCCGCGTGGTCCCGAGGATCCGCTCGAACAGCGAGAGCGTCGAGGTGTGGATCTCCTTCACCATGCCGGTGCCGACGACGACGGTGTCCGCGTGCACCGCCGGTGCGAGCCGGTACAGCTGGTCCTCGAGGAGCGCGAGGCTCTTGGGCACCCGGACGAGCAGCACGTCGACCCGCTCGGGCGGCGGGTCCTGCGTGGTCAGCAGCCGCACGGCGGTGCGGCCGGCGTCCGAGCGCGCCAGGTTCCGGGCGGTGGCGGTCCGGCCGAGGTACGAGTCGGAGATCTGGACCAGCTCCGTGGGGCCCGCGGCCGCGAGCGCCGTGACGAGGGCGCCCCAGCGGTCCCCGACGACGGCGACGGTGCCGGACAGATCGGTGCCGGTCTCGGCCAGGTGGTTCAGCAGGTACTCGTCGGCCGCGTCCCAGGCGCGCAGCTGGTCGCGCGGGTCCTCGGGGAAGCGGGTGAGCGGGAAGGTGCCCCATGACGTGGTCAGACGGTTCATCGTGCCCCCAGGCTAGCCGGTCGCACGCCCCGGGCCTCGTCAGCCCACGGCCGCCGCCAGCTGGAGGTGCCACAGCCCCGGGCGGCCCGCGAGGGTGACCGTCGACAGGGGCCGGACGTCGACGTTCCAGTAGGTGGCGGGGGGCGCCTTCAGGGCGTAGACGAGCGCGGCGCGGACGACGGCGGGTTCGGCGACGGCCACGATCTCGCCGTCGTCGGCCGGCCGGGTGTCGAGCCAGCCGCCGACCCGCGTGATGAACGAGAGGAGCGTTTCTCCACCGTGTGGCGCGCTGCACGGGTCGGAGAGCCAGGCATCGACGGCGGCCGGCTCGAGCGCGGCGACCTCGGCGAGCGTGAGTCCGCGCCAGCGCCCCATGTCGCAGTCGCGCAGGGCCGGCTGGGCGAGCGGGGCGTAGCCGA
Source organism: Streptomyces sp. NPDC051921 (assembly GCF_040680975.1). Taxonomy (NCBI): domain Bacteria; kingdom Bacillati; phylum Actinomycetota; class Actinomycetes; order Kitasatosporales; family Streptomycetaceae; genus Streptomyces; species Streptomyces sp. NPDC051921. The sequence continues at coordinate 13,249 of NZ_JBFAXU010000009.1, read as the reverse complement.
GGGCGGTGCCGGTGGCCCGGCTGCGGGGCGTCGGGGAGCAGTAGCGCAGCTCGGCCGCGCCGAGCGGAACCAGCCGGGGCGCGGCGAGCTGCACCTCGTACCAGCCGGCCTCGTCGAGCGGCCGGTCGTCGTCGAAGCGTTCGGCGAGCAGGGAGGAGCTGCGTGCCGCCGCGACGAGCGTGACCCGAAGACCCATGGCCGCGATCGTGAGGCCGGTCGCCCCGCAGGTCAAGGGGTCCTTGCCCAGGTCAGGCGGCGGAGCCGGTCACTGCTGTCCGAGAGCCATCCACTTGTCCGGATTCTGCAGTGGCGTGAAACCGACCTTCTCGTACACTCCGTGCGCATCGGCGGTGGCCAGCAGGATGCGGCGCAGCCCGTGCGGTTCCAGGTGGTCGCGGACGGCGGCGACCAGGGCGGTGCCGAGGCCGGTGCCACGGGCCGGGCGGTCGACGTAGACGTCGCAGAGCCAGGCGAAGGTGGCGTAGTCGGTGACGATCCGCGCGTAGGCGCTCATCTCACCGCTCTCGACCTCGTAGGCGCCGAAGTTGAGTGAGCCGGCGATGGCGCGGTCCTGCTTCTCCCGAGGTCGACCCAGGGCCCAGTAGGCGTCGGTGGAGAGCCAGTGGTGGACGCGGGCGGCGTCGATCCGGGCGGGGTCGGCTGAGATCTCGTACGCCCCGTGCAGGACGGCGCCGTCCGCGGTGCTGGTGTCGGTCATGGCTGCAGGCTGCCAGGGCCGCCGTCCCGTGTCAGGTGAAATTGCCCGGGGCGAAGACCGGACGCGGGCGGGGCGGAGGGCCGCCGGCAGCCGCGTCCGACCGCCCCGCGGCCTCATCGGGTGATCTCGTCGACGGCGGTACGCAGCCGCCGCACTCCCTCGACGATCTCCGCGGCTCCCGCGACACCCGCGAAACTCAGCCGGATGTGCCCTGCGGGCGGCTCGGCGCAGAAGTAGGGCCGGCCCGGGGCGACGGCGACTCCGGCGCGCAGGGCGGCGGGGAGCAGCTCGGCCTCGGGGAGGGTGTCGGGGAGCCGGAGCCACAGGTGGTAGCCGCCGGACGGGACGTGCGGCACGGCGAACTCGGGGAGCCGCAGCGCGACGGCACCGGTCATGGTGTCCCGCCGGTTCTTCAACTCCTGCGAGACCGCCCGTAGATGACGCTTCCAGGCGGGCGAGCCGACGAGTTCGAGTGCGGTCTCCTGCAGGGGCCGGGGCACGAAGAAGCTGTCGACGACCTGGATGGCGCGGAGCCGTTCGAGGACGGGTCCGCGCGCGGCGAGCGCGCCGACCCGGAGGCTCGCGGAGGTGACCTTGGTGAGCGAGCAGACGTGGACGACGACGCCGTCGGGATCGTCGGCGGCGAGGGTGGGCGGCACCGGCCCGGCGTCCTCGTGGACGAGTCGGCGGGCGAAGTCGTCCTCGACGACGAAGGCGCCGGCGGCGCGCGCGATCCGCACGACGGCGGCCCGTCGCCCGCCGGAGAGCGCGGCCCCGGTGGGGTTCTGGAAGAGCGGCTGGCAGACCACGACGCGCGCGCCGGTGGCGCGGAACGCGGCCTCCAGGAGGTCCGGGCGGATGCCGTCGGCGTCGGTGGGGACGGGCACCGGCCGCAACCCGGCGGCGCGGGCGACGGCGAGCATGCCCGGATAGGTCGGCGACTCGACGAGCACGGGGGTGCCGGGCGGGGCGAGCGCGCGCAGCGCGGTGGTGATGGCGGACTGGCCGCCGGCGGTGATGAGGATCTCGGCGGCGGTGACGGTGCCGCCGATCTCGCGGGCGAACCAGTCCCGCAGTTCGGGCAGGCCGTCGGCGGGCGGGCGGCCCCATGCGCCGGGGCGGCGGCCGGCCCGGGCGAGAGCGGCGGCGAGGGCCCGTTCGGGCTGGAGGGCGGGGTGGAGGTAGCCGCCGTTGAACTCGACGACGCCGGGCGGGGGCGCGGAGAGGGTGACGAGGACGCCGGAGGCGTCGACGGACCGGGGGACGAGCTCGGTGGCGGTGTCGGCGCTGAGCGCGAGCTCCTGCCAGGACGTGTCACCGACGGCGGGCGCGGCGCCCCGCGGCTCGGCGCGGAAGGCGCCGGCGCCGGGGCGGGTGACCACGAGGCCTTCGGCGGCGAGCTGGGCCAGGGCCCGGGTCACGGTGACCGGGGAGACGCGGTGGCGCTCGACGAGAGCGCGACTCGACGGCAGTTTCTCCCCTGGCGAGTAGCGGTCGAGCTCCGCCTTCAGGGATTTCACCAACTCACCCACACTGCTACGCTCATGCATGAGAGCACAGAATAGCGCTACTACCCCGAGCACGATAGCGGTCACCACCTCGGCCGGAGCCGCCGGGATCGCCGGGGCGGGGCCCGCCGCCTCCGCGGCCACCGCCTCCCGCCGTACGCCCCTGGGCAACGGCACCCTGCTCGCCGCGCTCGGCGTGGTCTCCTTCTCGCTGACCTTCCCCTCCACCGTGTGGGGCCTGGAGAGCTTCGGCCCCTGGTCCCTGGTCGCCGTCCGCTCGGTGCTCGCCGCGCTGATCGCGGGCGCCTTCCTGCTGGCGGGCCGGGTACCGCCGCCGGAGCGCCGGCACTGGGCGGGGCTCGCCGTCGTCGCGGGCGGCGTGGTCGTCGGCTTCCCGCTCCTGACCACGCTCGCCCTGCAGACCGCCACCACCTCGCACGCCGCCGTGGTGGTGGGCCTGCTGCCGCTGACCACGGCGACGTTCGCCGCAGTCCGCACCGGGCGCCGCCCGTCCCGTACGTTCTGGATCGCGGCCGTCGCCGGAGCCGTGGTCGTGCTCGGCTTCACGCTCCAGCAGAGCGGCGGGGCGCTGTCGACCGGCGACCTGTACCTCTTCGGAGCCCTGCTGGTCTGCGCCGCCGGCTACACCGAGGGCGGCCGGCTCGCGCGACTGATGCCCGGCTGGCAGGTGGTCGGCTGGGCGCTGGTGCTGTGCCTGCCGCTGATGGCGGTGGGCGCGGCCGTGGCCCTCGCCTACGAGCCGGTGCACATCACCGCGCACGGGATCGTCGGCCTGATCTGGGTGGCGGCCGGATCCACGTTCTTCGGCCTGTACGTCTGGTACCGGGGCATGGCGGCCATCGGCATCCCGCGCGCGAGCCAGCTGCAGCTCGCCCAGCCGCTGCTGACGCTCTTCTGGTCGGTGACGGTGCTCGGCGAGGAACTCGCGCCGGCCGCGCCGCTGGCCGCCGGCGCGGTGCTCGTCTGCATCGCGGTGACCCAGCGGGCGAGGAGCTGACGCGGGCTCCCAGCGCGACGCCAGGGGGTGGGGCAGGTCACAATGGCAGACGTAGACTCCGAGTAGGGCAAGCCCAGCCGCGAGGAGGTCACCGATGCGTGCGTCCGAGGGCGACCAGCTGGTCGTGCACGGCCGGACGGTCGGCCACCACGACCGTACGGCCAAGGTCCTGAAGGTACTGGGGGAGGACGGCAACCCCCCGTTCCGCGTGAAGTTCGACGACGACGGCCATGAGGCCGTGGTGTCGCCGGGCCCCGACACCGTCGTCCGCCACCACCTGGAGACCGGGGGCACGTGAGCCCCCGGGCGCCGGGGGTCCGCCCCCGGCGGCTCCCGCCCCACGCCGACCGCGAGGGCCTGCCCGGCGGAACAGGCCCGCGCAGGGGGTGCCCGGCGGAACGGGCCCGCAGGGGGCGCCGAGGCCGGCCACGCCGGCCTATCCCTCCGCGATGGCGGCCGTCAGCGCGCCCAGCGGGTCCTTGGCGACCTCGCCGGCCGCGAAGTAGCAGTGTCCGCCGACGGCCGGATGCCTCCTGGCCAGCGTGACGTGGCGGGCCAGTTCGCGCGGGTCCTGCCAGGCCGCGGGCTGGGCGGGGTCGCCGACCTTGTAGAGCGCCTCCCCGAGGTAGAGCCGCACACCGGTGTCGCGGACGGTCTCGGCCCACCAGGGGACGAGCTTCGCGTAGTCGGCGCGGTCGTAGCCGATGTGCCAGTAGAGCTGCGGGACCACGTAGTCGATCCACCGCTCCTTGACCCACTTGCGGCTGTCCGCGTGCAGGTCGTCGTAGCTCGCCCCGGCCCGGGAGGTGTCGGAACCGAGGGGGTCGGTGCCTGCGTGGCGCCAGATGCCGAACGGGCTGACGCCGAACGCGACCCGGGGCTTGAGCGCCTTGATGCGGGCCGCCGTCTCGGACACGAGCAGGTCGATGTTGTTCCGTCGCCAGGCCGCACGGTCCGCGAACCCGGCCCCGTATCGCCGGAAGGCCTCCGCGTCGTCGAAGACCTGCCCGGCCACCGGGTAGGGGTAGAAGTAGTCGTCCCAGTGCAGGGCGTCGATGTCGTAGCGTCGCACGGCGTCGAGCATGGCGTCCCGGACGAAGTCGCGGACCTCGGGCAGGCCGGGGTTGTAGTAGAGCTGCCCGCCGTAGGCCACCGCCCATTCGGGGTGGCGCCGCACCGGGTGGCCCGGGGCGAGCCGTGCGGGGTCGGGCTGGGCCGACACGCGGTACGGATTGCACCAGGCGTGCAGCTCCAGGCCGCGGGCGTGCGCCTCGGTCACGGCGGTGCCGAGCGGGTCCCAGCCGGGGTCGCGGCCCTGGACGCCGGTGAGGCACGCGGCCCAGGGCTCGTACGGCGAGGGCCACAGGGCGTCGGCGGAGGGCCGGACCTGCAGGACGACCGCGGTCATCCGGCGCCGGACCGCGAGATCGAGCAGGGCGAGGAGCTCGGCGCGCTGCTCGGCGGCGGTGAGGCCGGACCGGGAGGGGAAGTCGCGGTTGAAGATCGTCGCGATCCACATGCCCCGGAACGCCGCGGCCTCACGCCCGCCGCGTCCGGCGGCGGCGGACGCCCGGACCGCCTTGGGCGGCGGCACGGCCTCCGCGTCACCCGCCGCAGCTTCACCCGCGGCCGCGCCGAACGCCGCGAGCGTCACCCCGGCCACGAACCCTCTTCTACCGATCGGCGGCATTTGTCACCCCTCGCTATCGGATACGTCACAGTTCCCGGGAGAGCATGCCCCGCCCAGAACGATCGATCATCTGCTCCGTCGGGAGTACCGTCGTGGGGTCGAGGCGGAAGCACCGGAATCACACGGGCCCGCCGCCAGGAAACAGCGAAAGGCACGAGGTGACGGACTCCATGGCCGACATTGAGCGCGTCGGAGTGGTGGGCTGCGGCCAGATGGGCGCAGGCATCGCGGAGGTGTGTGCCCGCAGCGGTCTCGAGGTGAAGGTCGCCGAGACCACCGGCGAGGCGCTGGAGATCGGCCGCACGCGGCTCTACAACTCGCTCTCCAAGGCCGCCGAACGCGGCAAGATCAGCGAGGAGGAGCGCGACGCGACGCTCGCGCGGCTCAGCTTCACCACCGACCTGGGCGAGTTCGCCGACCGCGATCTCGTGATCGAGGCGGTCGTGGAGAACGAGCAGGTCAAGACCGAGATCTTCCAGGTGCTCGACCAGGTGATGACCCGGCCGGACGCCATCCTGGCCTCCAACACCTCCTCCATCCCGTTGGTGAAGCTGGCCGTGGCGACCTCCCGCCCCGACAACGTCATCGGCATCCACTTCTTCAACCCGGCCCCGGTGCAGAAGCTCGTCGAGCTGATCCCCGCCCTCACCACCTCCGAGGGCACGATCAGCCGGGCGCAGCTCTTCGCCGAGAAGACCCTGGGCAAGCACGCGATCCGTGCGCAGGACCGTTCGGGCTTCGTGGTGAACGCGCTGCTGGTGCCGTACCTGCTCTCCGCGATCCGGATGTTCGAGTCGGGCATCGCGAGCCGTGAGGACATCGACAACGGCATGGAGTTCGGCTGCGCCCACCCGATGGGGCCGCTGAAGCTCTCGGACCTGATCGGTCTGGACACCATCGCCTCGATCGCCGACTCGATGTACGCCGAGTACAAGGAGCCGCTGTACGCCGCTCCCCCGCTGCTGCAGCGGATGGTGGACGCGGGCCGGCTGGGCCGCAAGACGGGCTCGGGCTTCTACCCGTACTCCTGAGACCTCTCTCCCCTGCCGTCGGACGGCCCGTACACCGCACAGGTACGGGCCGTCCGGCCTTTGCACCGGCCGACGTGCCGGTCCTGCCCGGGGTCACCCCAGGCGCAGGTGGTGCAGCATCAGCAGCCCCGCGGCCATGTTGGCGGCGGGGACCTCGCCCCGGGCGATCATGTCGGGGACGAGCTTGAGCGGGACCCATTCCAGACGTGAGGACTCGAAGGCGTCCTGGGGCGGTCCGGTCCAGGTGGCCTGTTCGCTCCAGTACAGGTGGTGACGGGCGTCGGTGAGGCCGTTGCACGGCTCGACGGTGAGGAGCGGGCGCAGCGGCCCGGGGCGCCAGCCGGTCTCCTCCTCCATCTCGCGGGCCGCCGCGGCCTCGACGTCCTCACCGTCCTCGACGACGCCGGCGGCCAGTTCCCAGCCCCAGCTGTCGGTGATGAAGCGATGGCGCCAGAGCAGCAGGACCTCGTCGGCGTCGTTGACTGCGGTCGCGGCCGCGACGGGGCGTAGCCGGATCAGGTAGTGGTCGAGACGGCGGCCGTCGGGGAGTTCGACGTCCGCGAGATTGACCCGGAACCAGCGGTTCTCATAGACGGGGTGTTCGCTTATTTTCGTCCACTGCACGTTTTTGCCACCTTCCGACTGGTCGGTGATTACTTGGTGGCAATATCGCAGCTACTCCTCGGTCGCAAGCCAAAGCTCACGGGGGCACGGACGGCGCACTGCCGAGGGGAACCTCACCACGGCGCGCGGCGGGCCTCACAGCGGCACGCGCAGCGCGCCGTCGATGAGCTCCGCCGCCTCCCTCGCGTCCCCTCCCCCACTCGCCAGCAACTGCTCCCGGACCAGCCGCAGCCGGTCCCGCAGCCGGCGCGACTCCATCCCGCGCGCCCGCTCCGTCATCTCCACGGCCGTCCGGGCGGCCCGGTCCTGCTCGCCCTGGCGCAGCTCGATCTGGCACAGCATCGCGAGCCGGTGCACCCGCCCCCGATCGTGGGCCGGGGTGCCGACGGCCGCCTCCGCGTGCTCGTGGGCCGCGGCGAGTTCACCCAGACTGAGCAGGGCCTCGGCGACCTGCACGTTGACGAGGCCCGGCTGGACGTAGCCGGTCTCGGCGGGCTCGGTGCCGGGGCTGATCCGCTCCGCCTCCGCCTCGGCCCGGCGGATGCAGGCCACCGCCGAGGCGCCGTCGCCCAGGTGCGCGTACGCCTTCGCCTGCATGGCCGTCAGGTCGGCGGCGAGCGCGGGGGTGATCTCGCGGCCCGCCGAACGCAGCGCCGCCTCGGCGAAGGCCACGGCCTGCCGGTACTCCCCCATGAACAGCGACTGGTTGACCAGCAGGGCGACCACGTAGGCGCCCAGTCCGCGGTCGCCACTGGCCTTGGCGAGCCGCAGCGCCTGGTGGAAGTAGCGCTGGGCGAGCCCCTGGGCGTCGGAGTCGTACGCGCAGATGCCGGCCACCGCCACCAGGCCGCCGGTGGCGCGGTGCAGCCGCCGGCCGAGCGCGTCGCCGTAGGCGCCGCGCAGCAGCGGCGCGGTCTCGGTGTTGAGGAAGCCGACGATCCGGGAGCGCGTGGCCAGGCCCCCGGCCTTGCGGTACATCTGCTCGTAGTGCGCGCGGGCCGCGCTCAGCATCTCGACGTCGGCGGCCGAGACGCGGGTGCGGCCGTCACGCGAGACGTCGACGTCCTCGGGCGGGTTCTCCCACTCCCACACGGGCATCACGGCGGGCGTCCCGGTCACCGCCTGGGCGCCGCGGATGTGCGGGCGTTGCTGCTCGTCGGAACGCCAGAGGGCGGCGGCCCGCTCGACGAACCCGGAGAGCGGGGTGCCGGGCGCGGGCAGACCGGCGCCGGGTACGCCGAGGCCGATGTCGTCGAGGGTGACGGCCCGGCGGAGCCGCCCGGCGAGCACCTCGCAGATCAGGTCGGGGACCTGGCCGCGTGGCCGCTGGCCCTTCAACCAGCGGGCGACGGCGGTGTGTTCGTAGCGCAGGGCGAGGCCCCGGGACCTGCCCGCCTGGTTCACCCGGGAGGCGAGACCGGCGTGGGAGATGCCCGCTTCGTCGAGCAGGGCGTCGAGGAGGGTGTTGGGCTGCATGGGACCGCTCCGGTGCTGGGGGGCACTCACACTAGTGACGGGTACGGTTTCGCACGGGGTGTGAACGAAGTGCGTGTTGTTCCCTTCCGCGTACGGTGCCGAAGTCGCCCCGGTACGGGTTGACTTGGGTCCTCGCCGAAAGGCGAGGACCGGGCCGCCGGCTCCCCCTCGAACAGTGCGGCAGCCCGGTCGGCGCGCCGCTCGCGCTGTTGATCTGCCCGACACTCCGTGGCAGCGCGAGCGGCGCCGGCCGCAGTCCCCCCTGTCTCACTGGTGAGGATCATCAATGCGGGGAGGGAGCGGGCCGGGTACGGCGCAGCCCGGGTTCGGCGGGCTGCGCCGGTACCCGTACCCGGTCGTTGCGTACGACGAGCAGGGCGACGTCGTCGGCGAGCCGACCGCCCGTATGGCGCAGCAGGGCACGGTGGACGTGGTGGACGAGCGCGGCGGGGGCTTCTCGCGCCGCTCCGGCGAGGACCGCCGCGAACGGGAAGAACCGCCCCCGGTCGTCCCGCGCCTCCTCGGCGCCGTCGGTGTAGAGCACCAGGGTCTCGCCGGGCAGCAGCCGGGCCGCGCGGTGCGGAACGAGGTCGGCCGGCAGCGGGAAGGCGCCGAGCGGGGGCATCGGATCGCCGACGGACACGGGCTCGACCCGGCGGCCGCCGATCCGGTACGGCCCGGGGTGACCGCAGTCCAGCACCTCCACGCAGCCGTCGGACCGGATCTCCAGGAGCAGCAGGGTCACGAACTCCTCGGCCGCCGGATGCGCGGGCGCCCGCCCCGCCCGCGCCGGGTGCTCCTCCCGGGCCCGCTCGCACAGGTGCCGGCCGAGCGCCCGTTCCAGTCGGCGCAGCACCCCCGCGAGTTCGGGCTCGTCGTGCGCGGCCTCCCGGAAACTCCCGAGCACGGCCACCACGGCCCCGAGCGCGGCGAGCCCGTGTCCCCGCACGTCCCCGATGACGATCCGCACCCCGTACGGCGTGGCGGTCGCCTCGTACAGGTCCCCGCCGACCACGGCCCCGCGGGAGGCGGACAGCTGCCCCGCGGCCACGGCGAGCCCGTCGAGTCGCGCGGGCGGCGGCCGCAGCAGCACCTGCTGCGTGGCGTCCGCCACGGCCCGCACGCGCGCCAGCTCCCGGACCAGCCCATGCCGCAACCCGAGCACGAGCCCGAGGCCCACGCTGAAGAACACGACACTGGTGGCGATCCGCATCGGCAGCCCCGGCTGCCGGGCCAGTGGACACCACAACCGCCACGCGACGGCCACGGCCCCCCATCCGACCGGAGCCGCCAGCGGAGTGATCCGCCGCAGCCGGGAGCCTTCGGCAACCAACGCCCTGTCACGGAACATCCACGGCCCTTCCCGAGGCCCGCCAGCGCCCGAAGACCCTGCGGCACACAGGCCCGCCCCTGTGGCCGCGTCGATTCTGTCGACGGTCCCGGTCGCATGGGGGGCATCCGCCCGACATCTCACTCGAAGGAGTGAGCGCCGGTCCCGTGCCGGAGGGCGCCCCCGCCGCGCCCCCCGCACACCCGCGGGAACACCGCAGGGGTGCGCAGAAAGGATGCGGCGGCGCGTCGGGCCGCCGAGCCGGCCGCGATGCCCACGACCCGGGCGTAGAGCTGCTCGGCCCCGGTCAGGTCGCCCCGTCGTTGCCGGACGGCGCCCAGGGCGTTCAGCGGCGGCGCGAGGCGGGGATCGTCGGGGCCGTAGGCGCGCTGGTAGAGGTGCACCGCGAAGCGCAGCGCCTCCTCCGCCTCGGTGGCCCGGCCCAGCGCTTCGAGCAGGATGCCCAGGGCCGAGGCCGCCTCGGCCGCGTCGGCGGGTACGGGGCCGGTGCGGGCGAACCGGAGGGCCGTACGCAGGTCGCGCTCGGCCTCGGCGTACCGGCCGTCGGCCCCGTGCCGCCTCGCCCGGGCCAGGTGCCGTCGCACCCGCCGCCGTCTCGTCGTGTCCACGATCCCGAACCCCGAGGCGCTAGGCGGGGACCTTCGCCCGGGCCCGGCCGCGGCTGACGGGCTCTCCCCCGAGGTGCTTCACCAGGTGGTTCACCACGTGCTCCGCGTCCCTGCCCGCGCCCCCGACGAGCATCGACGCGAAGGCGTACTGGAAGGCCAGTCCGACGAAGTACAGCCCTGGCGACGAGGACACCACGCCGCGCCGCTCCAGTGGCCAGCCGTCCTCGTCGACGACCGGGAGGTCGATCCAGGAGAAGTCGTGGCGGAAGCCGGTGCACCAGACGACGTTCGCGACGTCGAGGACGCGACCGCCGTCGAGGACCGGGAGCCCGTCGCGCACGCCGACGGTCCGCTCCGGAGCCTGCTCGACGCCGACGCGGGTCAGATCGGCCCGCTTGATCCGGATCAGCGGCCCGCCGTGGGCGCGGACCTCGGGACGCATCCTGCGGCCGACGGGCGTCCGCAGCGTCAGCACGTGCTGGGCCAGGAACCACAGGACCGGGAAGATCGCGTGCGCCGGACCGCCTTCGATGTCGAACGGGATCTCGCCGTGGATCGTGCCGCTGAGCACGGTCGGATGGCCGGCCGAGGCCGCCTCGTACGCGATGTCGCCGCCGGAGTGCGAGGCGCCGACCACCAGCACGCCGCCGGGCCGCAGCTGTGCCGGGTTCTTGTAGGCGCTGGAGTGCAGCTGCAGGAGGCGCGGGTCGAGTGCGTCGGCGAAGCCGGGGACGTACGGGGTCCGGCCGAAGGTGCCGGAGGCGACGACGACGTGGTCGCACACGTAGGTCGACGCGCCCGTCGTCACGACGTACTTCCCGTCCTCCCGGCGCAGCCGTGCGACGCGCTCGCCGGTGCGCACGGGCAGGCCGAAGGCCTCGGCGTACGTCTCCAGGAAGTCGGCCATCTCGTCCTTGGTGGGAAAGGACATCGGCGGCGCGGGAAAGCGCATCCCGGGCAGCGAGGCGACCCGCGCCGGACTGAAGAGCCGCAGGGAGTCCCAGTGGCACCGCCAGTTGTCGCCGACGCGGGCGTTGCCGTCCAGCACCAGGAACGGCCGGCCGCGCCGGGCGAGGTGGTACCCGGTGGCGAGCCCCGCCTGCCCGGCTCCGATGACGACCGTCTCGATGTGTTCCGTCCTGCCGGTGGGGTTCATCGTCGGCCTCCTCCGTCGTTCCGTGTCCTCGACACTAGGAGCCGGGGAGTCGTGACCGCTTCGGGAGAACGCCCCAAATCCGCGCGCGGGGACCATGGGTCATTCTGTCCAGCGTGCCGTCGCCCGAGGCCCGTCCCCGTCCCCGGCCGCGTCTCCGGCCGTGTCTCCGGCCGGAGACTCCGGCGACGCGGCGTACCGGCGCTGTCGGGTCGGCGGGAGCCCGCTGCCCGCCACGGCGGGGCCGGCGGGGTCCGCTACCCGTCGCGGCCGACCAGGTCGTGCTCGTAGGCGTAGGCCGTGGCCGCCGACCGGGAGGAGAGGCCGAGCTTGGCGAAGATGTTGCTCAGGTGGCGGGCCACCGTCTTGTCGCTGAGGACCAGCTCCTCGGCGATCGCGTGGTTGGTCCGGCCGGTGGCGACGAGGCGCAGCACCTCGGTCTCCCGGCTGCTGAGCACGGGGTCCGCCGGTGGCCGACCGCGGCGGGGCCCGTCGAGCCGGGCCAGGTCGGGGGCCGCGCCGAGCTGCCGGAACAGCTGACGCGCCACGTCCCGCTCCAGCCGGGCCGTGCCGGTGTCGCCCAGCCGCTGCCGGGCGAGCCCCAGCAGCACGACGGAACGTGCCCGGTCGTACGGCGTCTCCAGCTCGCTCCAGGTCCGGCACGCCTCCAGCAGGGCGTCGAGCGCGGCGGCGGCGTCGCCCTCGGCCAGGAGCACGGCCCCTCGCGCGTGGGCGGCCACCGCGGACAACAGCGGAACGCCGATCTCGGCGGCGATGAGCGACAGCTCGTCCGCCGCCTCGCGGGCGCTCGCCGCGTCGTCGGCGGCCAGCAGGATCTCCACGTACGCGGCCAGTACCTTGGCGCGGCCGAGCTTGTCCGGCGTCTCGTCCGCCGTACCCCTGATCGCCGCCACGGCCGCGTCCGTCCGGCCCTGGGCCAGCCACAGCAGCGCGAGGCCCGGCTGGGCCGTGCGCCCGGCCCCGGCGGCCCGGCGGTAGGCCTCCTCAGCCTCGTCGAACGCGCCGCGCACCCGGTGCAGCTCGGCCTGCTGGTAGTAGGCCATGCCGAGCGCCGGCTGGCCCGGCGGCTCGGAGAGCCGTGCGCACGCCTGCCGCGCCTCGTCGAGCGCGTCGGGCCATGCACCGCGTGTCTGGAGAACCTGGGAGCGATGGACCATGCACTGGCCGCGGTACGGAACGAGGTCCGGCTGGGAGGCGCACCACGCGGACAGCGCCGCGGTCCACTCCTGCGCGCGGCGCAGGTCGAGCAGGTCGTCGCAGGCCTCGATGACGCTGCAGTAGACCAGGCCCGTGACGAGCGGCGACAGCTCGCCGGAGGTGACCGCCACCATGGCCTCGTCGAGCAGCGTCAGACCGGCGGTGGTCTCTCCCCCCGCGATCAGCGCCCGGCCCTGTCCGTGCCGTGCGAGGGCGACCAGCTCCGGGTCCCCGAAGCGTTCGCCGATCTCGACGGTCCTGGTGAAGAGGGCGTACGCCGCCCCGTAGTCGCCCTCGTGGACGAGCCGCACGCCGGAGGGGAAGAGGATGTAGCCCTGCTCCACGCAGTCCAGCCGCCCGTCCTCGAGCAGGCGCCGGCCCCTGGCGAGCCAGCCGCCGCCGCGGGCCACCTCGCCGTTCAGGATCAGCGGCATCGCCAGCCAGAAGGCACACCGTACGGCTCCCGTCGTACGCCCCTGCCGCAGGTACGCGTGATGCGCCCGCTCGGTCGCCGCGCCGCTCTCCGCGTCGTGCCCGATCAGGTAGGCGGCGGTGGCCAGCCGTACGAGGTCGTCGGGCCCGAGCGGGTCCTCCTGGTCGGCGTGCGACAACCGGGCGTAGGCGTCGCCCCACGCCCGGCGGTCGTAGGCCTCCCGGGCCCTGCCGAGTTCCGCAGCGACGTCCATGGCGCCTCCTTCCCCCATTGCACCTCGCCCTCGTGTGGCTTGCAGGCCGAGGAGGCCCCCGGGGGAACGCCGGAGCCACCGGCCGTTACCGTCCATGACGAACGCGACGTGCTCGGGCACGAGCTCCGGCTGGTGCTTCGGCGGGCGGGCACCGGAGGGGTGGGGCTC